>JBBRMO010000099.1:0-7274 GCA_038230815.1 Chthoniobacterales bacterium | reverse complement strand
TTTCTCTTTCACATTCGCAGCGCGCTCGTCGCCATCATTACTCTCCCGATCGCCATTCTCCTTGCCTTCATCCCGATGACGGCGCTGGGCGTCTCTTCCAACATCATGTCGTTAGGCGGGATCGCCATCGCCATCGGCGCCATGGTCGATGCCGCTATCGTCATGATCGAAAATGCGCACAAGTGGCTCGAGCGCTGGAATCACGCCCGGGGGAAAAACGAAGCGGCGCGCGATGAGACGGAACGCGAGACCGCGCGCCTCTCGCGGCTAGAGGTCATGATCAAGGCCGCGCAGCAGGTGGGAAGACCGCTCTTTTTCTCGCTCCTCATTATCACTGTTTCCTTCCTGCCGGTCTTTGCCCTCGAGGCCCAATCCGGCCGGCTCTTCAAGCCGCTCGCCTTCACCAAGACCTTTTCCATGTTCTTCGCCGCGCTCCTTTCGGTCACACTCGTGCCGCTGCTTATGATCTGGTTCATTCGCGGCAAGATTCCCGACGAACGCCGCAACCCGATCAACCGCTTCCTGGTTTGGGCTTACCACCCGCTGGTAAAATTCGTTCTGCGCTTCCGGTGGCTGTCTCTTATCGTCGCCGCGATCATCTTGCTGTGCAGTTGGTTTCCTTATTCCAGGATCGGCTCCGAGTTTATGCCGCCGTTGAATGAAGGCTCGCTCCTTTACATGCCGACCGCACCGCCGGGCGTCGCCATCAGCGAAGCGAAGGACATTCTTCAGCGGCAGGATGCGATCATCGCGAAGTTCCCCGAAGTCCAAACGGTCTTTGGGAAGGTCGGGCGCTCCCGGAGCGCAACTGATCCAGCCCCGCTCTCAATGATCGAGACGGTCATCACGCTTAAACCGCAGAGTCAGTGGCGTGCCGGGATGACCTTCGAAAAGATCAAAGAGCAGTTAACCAAGGAGCTGCCATTTCCAGGCATGCCGGCGATCTGGTGGATGCCCATCCAAACGCGCATCGAGATGATGGCCACAGGCATCCGCAGCCAGATCGGCATCAAGGTTTTGGGGAAAGACTTGCCGACGATTGAGAAGATCGCAGTCCAAATCGAGGCCTTGCTTAAGAAAGCCCCCCATACCGCGTCCGCTTTCGCCGAGCGCGTTACTGGCGGTTACTACGTCGATTTCAAAGTGAATCGCGATGCCATCGCGCGCTATGGCTTGACCGTGGCCGACGTGGAGAACGTGATCGAGTCGGCAATCGGCGGGAAGAACGTCGAGACGACGGTCGAGGGCCGCGAGCGTTTTCCAATCAATGTTCGTTATGCGCGCGATTTTCGGAGCGACCTTCCGGCGTTGAAGCGGGTCCTCGTCTCGACACCTTCCGGCGCGCAAATCCCGCTCGAACAACTGGCCGACATCCGCAAGACCACTGGGCCGCCCAGCATTCGGGATGAGAACGGCTCGCTCGCCGGTTTTGTCTTTGTCGATACCTACGGCATCGATCTTGGCAGTTATGTCGAGAATGCGAAGAAGTTGATCGCCCAAAATATCAAGCTGCCGCCCGGCTACTTTATCGAATGGGGCGGACAGTACCAATATCTGCTCAAGGCGAAGGAGAAGCTAAAACTGATCGTGCCGCTCACGCTCCTCCTGATCTTTGTTCTGCTTTACCTGAACTTCGGGAACGTTGCCGAGACGTTCATCGTCATCCTGAGCATTCCCTTCGCTCTCGTCGGCGGAGTCTGGCTGATTTATTGGTTAGGCTACAACTACAGCGTGGCGGTCGCGGTTGGCTTTATCGCTCTGGCCGGCGTTGCCACCGAAACCGGTGTCGTCATGATCGTCTACCTGGACGAAGCCTGGCGGCACTTGAAGCAAAATAAACCAAAGCCAACCGCAAGCGATCTGTATCACGCAGTCATGGAAGGCGCCGTGCAACGCGTCCGTCCCAAGATGATGACAGTGAGCGCGATCATGGGCGGCTTGCTTCCGATCATGTGGGGCCACGGCGCGGGCGCGGACACGATGAAGCGCATCGCCGCCCCGATGGTGGGAGGGATGGTCAGCTCGACGGTTCTGACCCTGTTGATTATTCCTGCGATCTACTTTTCGTGGCGCAGCCGGGAAGTCGAACGCGAGGCGGTCCTAGCGTCCTCCCGGCGGAAACCGATCCTGGTGGCGACGGCGATCACGGTCGCGGTCATTCTCGCTGCGGGTGCGTGGTGGTTGTGGCCGACGCAGCGGGGAGGCGGTGGCAACCTCTCAGCAGTCATCCAAACCGAGGCGGTCGGAGATTACCAATTCGAGATTCTGGGAAAAAAATCTGAACTTCATGTGGGCCAAAACCCCGTGGAAATACGAGTGACTCAAGGGGGCGCGCCCGTGGATGTGGGCAACGTTTCCTTTGAACTCAGAATGGACATGCCCGGGATGCCAATGCGCGCCAATGCCCCGCTCGCGAAAACAGCGCAGCCCGGAGTTTATTCGGGTTCGATGAAAATTGACACACAGGGCGAATACACTGGCCAGGCCGGTTATTCGGGGCCCAAAGGCGAGGCCCAGAAAACTTTCACAGTGCGCGTGGCGCAATGAGCGATGGAAGATTCCACGATGGAGTCAAAAGGATTAAATTATGAATCATGCACACGGATGGATGAATGGCTGGATGGGCGGAGGGATGTGGATATAGAAGGTGGTCGGCGTCCTGATCGTGGTCCTGCTGATCGTTGTGATCAGAAAATTGTCCAAGACTAATTGAGAGCGCGCTAACGTTTATGCGAATTCCTAACTAAGAACGGAGGACCGGAATGCTCGAGGGACCCCGAAAAGAGAACGCTGGGAGCAGTACATCGCAGCCTACGAGGACGCGCTCAACAAATGCAGCACCGCGAGTGCGCCCTGGTTTGTCATTCCTTCCGAGCATAAATGGTTCCGCAACCTCGCGATCTCGCAGATCATCGTCTAAACGATGGAAACGTTGGGCATTCAAGTCCCGCAGCCGACCGTAAACATCGCGGACATTCGCCGGAAGTATCACCAAGCGGCGGCACGAGCGGAAAGCGCGTAGGCGTGGTTGAGACAAGATTGTCGAGGGGACTCGAACCTGCGCTCGGCGTTATTCCCCGTCCAAGAGAAACCTGGCAAGTGTAAGTCTGCCATGTCGGACCCAAACCACCCTCGGGGTGGAATTGTCGGCGAGACCATTAGGCTAGGATTTGTGCTAAATTGAATTCATCACAATGCCAGGGTGGCGAAATTGGCAGACGCGCCAGACTTAGGATCTGGTGGAGCAATCCTTAGGGGTTCGAGTCCCCTCCCTGGCAGTTGTTTGCGTGGAATGCGGAAGCTCAAGGCTGGCCGCAGTATTTGAAAAGGAGCAATTCGGCCCCGGCATTTTCGGAAAAATAAAAGCGAATGGCGCCGTCGCGACCCATGTAATCGCGCGGGACGCTGCAACTGGCACGCATGCTGTGGACCTGATGGATTCCAATCTGATTCCGCACGTAGAGTTCGCCCCATGCTTCGATGAAAACGGCGCGAGTTGTTTTTTCCGTCAGGAGAACTTCCAGAGCCGAACGTTCGTATTCGATATAGGTAATAGTCGATGCGGCTTCGAGCGCGTGGTAGTCAAGGCAGGCGGACTTCATCAAACCAGTGAGCGGCAAATCCTGCCAGGTCGATGCGACGATCCCGACGCGTAGTCGCGGGTCGAAACCGGCAGCGGCATTTCGTCTTGAGTAAGTGCTGAGCGCGATGCGGATCGGTTCGCCGGTCCCGATTCCGATCGTGATCCAGAAATGATCGATGTTTGCCGGGACCCGGTCGATTTCGGCGGCGAAGGTTATCGGCGGGCCGGCGACATGGACGAGCTCGCCGTGGGTGAACCCAGCGTAGGTCTGCGAACCGGCTTGTCTGCGTCGAGGAGGCAAAGGCTGCGTCAGCCCGATGTCATTCCGAGCGAAGTGGAGGAATCCCGGGGCCTGACCTTGGAGCTTTCACGGGATCCCTCGACGTTGCACGGGTTGACGGCTTTTCTTAATTTCCACCTGCGCACAAAGCAGATCGTCCCAAGTAAAACGACAGCCAGGGCGGCAAAATGATAGCCGGAAAACGGGCCGAGCAATCTTGGAGTCGCGCGGACGAACTCGTGGGCGAAGCGGAACAGGCCATAACCAATCAGGTAAAGGTGGAAGTGCTGACCGGGGAGAAGATTTCGATTCCGAAGAATAAGAAAGAGAATGAAGGCGAGTAAGTTGAAAGCGAGCTCGACGGGGACCGCGGGCCAGCGCGGGATGCCTTCGATATCCTTGAGGGCGTACCACCCGGGCGAACAGACCGCGCCGAGGCAGCAACCGTGCAGCAAACACCCAATCCGTCCGAGGCCGATTCCGATCGGCGCGATGAGCGCGAAATCGTCGCCGGTCGCGCGCTCGAACCCGACATGGTGCTTGGCCAGTTCGACGAAAGCATAACCGCCGAGGAGCGCGCCGAGAATCGATTTTCCGGCAGCCAGTTGCGGCCACCTATCCGGCGCGCCGAAATGCAACCAGCCTTCCGCAAGAAGGTAGACGATTTTCGCGCCGAAGAACGCACCGACCAGGGCAGCGCCGTAGATAAAAATCAGGCGTTTATCCTGGCGCGCGCGTTGCCTCCAAAAGAGAAAGCTAATGACGACGCCGGCGAGCAGCAGCAAGGTGTAGGGCGCGATCATCATGATCAAACTCATTGATGCGCGTCGCCATGACAGGGCGCAAGGGAGACTTCCGCTTCATCTGGCGCGACCCGAGCATCCGCAAAGCCGGAGTAATAACGACAGAAGGAATCGAGTTTTCCATCCGGACGGATCACGTGCGTGCAGCAGCGGTCGATCCGGTCCTCATCCCAGGTCCAAGCATCCATGAACGGTTTGATGAAAAGGCGGAAGGTGTTGGTTTCATTCAGCTCGAACTCGCGGAGCAATTCGCCGAGCGGCTCGGAATCGCAACCGCATTTCATCAGGTCCTCCAGTTTGTAACGCACCTTGTCGCGCAGGAATCCCTGGACCTGGGCGAAATCGATAAAGTCGCTGATGGAATAGGTCCGCCCCTTGGCCTTGAGCAGGTAACCGATCGTCGCGCAATTTGGGTCGCCGCAGGGGAGCGGAGTGAAATCCTCGAAACGGAGCCGGCCATCCGACTGGCCGACCGCGGCGAGGATGATATCCGCGGTATTCAATCGGGCGCTGCCATTCACCGGGATCCGGCCGCTGCCGAACATCGGTTGGAAGGCGACGCCGCGGACGTGCGGATATTGAAGGCCAAATTCGATCGCGTCCCATAGGTGCGGGAGGTTTTCCGGGATCACGGTCATCGCAAGAGTGATGGGCAGGTTCATTTCGCCGCAGCGCTCGATGGCGCGCCGACGGGTATTGCGGAGATCGGCGCCGCGCAGGAACTCCTGACCTTCGAGCTGCACGCCATCGAACTGCAAATAGAGCTGAAGCCCTCCGTAATCGAAACTCCGGCTGAGTTGTTCGGCGAACTTCGCGTCGTTCGCGATTCGGATGCCGTTCGTGTTCAAAAGGAGGTAATCGATCCCGGGATTGTCGCGGGCCCAGGCGAGAAGTTCGAAAAATTGCGGATGCAAGGTGGGCTCACCGCCCGAGAGCTGGAGAATCTCGATACTACCTTTGCGATCGATCACGCCCTGGATGCGGAGCTGCAGGTCACGGAGCGGGACGGCATCGACGTTTTTGGCCGCGCCGACGGGGGAGTCCGCATAGCAGGTAGGACAGGCGAGATTGCATGAGTTTACGATCTCGATAAGCGCGAGACAGGTCGAAAGTTTTTCGAACGGCGCATCGCCTTTCCCGTGCGCATTGCGGCCGAGAGTGCCGCGGACCGCGCCGTCGCTGGCGCGGGAGGCGTTACCGCAGCAGTCGCCCTCTTCGGCGTTGCACGGATCACCCTTTGCCAGCCAGTAGAAACGCGCGTCGGAGCTGATGCAGCTCTCGGCCTTGCCATGGACAGGGCATCTGCGGCGCAGGAACACTTTTGCGGTGGGGGCGTCCGAACGCCAGACCTCGGCGGGACAGGCCGTGCGACAGACCGGACAACGGCTGGTGGTGCGTTTGAGCAGTTGGTCGATGGGCGGGGAGCAGGCGGAGGTTTCCACCGTTTTAGTGACTGGTCGCAAGCACGGCAATGCACCCCGCCACGGCCAACCCGCTTAGGGCGATGAGAAAAACGATTCCGAAAAGAATCCCGAGGAAGAAAACCTGGAGGGGAGTTTTGCCGGCGCGCGTCGCGAAAAGAAAGCCGGCCGCGAAACAAAGCGCGATGACAAATCCGACCACTGAGAGCCCGAGCATCATGTTTCCGCGCGTGGGTAAAAAATAAGATAAGCGAGCGCGAAAAGACCAGCGAGGATAATTCCGAGACCGGCCTGGCGAAACGTCACGATCCCGCGGACGAGGTAAATAAGGCCCAACCCGAATTCGAGCGCGCCGCGCGCGATTCCCACCTGGGCCCAGACGAGGTGGCGGACCGGATCCGCCGATGCCTTCCAGTAACCGATCGCCATGGTGAGCAACGCACAGCCCCAGAGGGCGATGATGTAAGTGACGCCGATGGGCAGGTCCGCGAAACCGAAGGCAAGCAGGAGATATTGGGGAAGGACGAGAAGCAGCGTTCCCAGGAGAAACAGCACGGCGGCATCGAGAGCGAGGAGAAGGCCGGTAACGCGCAGCTTCACGGACCGGCAGTTTGCCATGAGATCTGCAAGAGAGGCGATAGAATTCTGGCGCGTGAATTCAACGTCTGTGCGGTTTGGATGACCTTCGAGCTTCCACTTGCCAGCGTTTCTGGAGCAGCGGCGCTCTGTCGCCGCAAGTTAACTCCCGGAGAGAGGGGGGCGGCTCCAGCGTATGCTAGCGGGGAGAGGAATCGTTCGAGGGAGAAAAGGCACCGTTCCCTTCATCGATGTAGAGCGTTTCGCCGACGAGAGAGACGCGGAGGTGCTGGCGCCATTCGCCGGAGGGAAACTGGCGGGCCGCCTGGATCGTTTTACTAAGTGAATCGATCCGCGCGGCCTTTTCGTCCATGGCTTCTACCAGGACGCGGCCGTCGAATTTTTGCGGTGGCGTGACGCCAAGAATATGGAGAACGGTTGGTGCAATATCGATGTTGCCACTCGGAAGACTGCTGGTGAGGTGTTCTCGAAAGTCCGGGCCGGCTGCGATCAGTGTATTGTGAACGTCGAATTCACTCAGCGTGGCGTGACTGCCCTGGCCTGGGCCACGGGAGGAATCGGTGATAATCTGACCGGGAACACCGAAACGA
>JBBRMO010000098.1:0-7297 GCA_038230815.1 Chthoniobacterales bacterium | reverse complement strand
CAAGGTGGAAGGTTCCTACCAGACGATCCGCTCCGTGATGACGCGGTTGCTCGCCCATCTCCGCGCGGAGAAAACCGCCGTCGATGACGAACGCGCTTTTTATCAGGGACTCCTGGGTCAGGTCGATGCCCGCGAGGAAAAGGCGAGGGGGTTGAAACTGCTGATTGTCGATAAATTGGCCGCCACTTACGACACGCTCGCGCGCAAATCGGAGGATGAATTCGCGAAGGGGCTGCGCGTCGGCAAACTTTTCCGGCGGGCTGTTCCCTTTTTGCGCGACAAGGATACGGAGGCGTGGCTGGGAGATTTGAAATCGGGGTTCGAGAAATCGGCGCGGACGGAAATCAAGACCGAGGCCGCCCAGGTCTCGATGGATTTGTTCAACGAGATGCGCACGATGATGGACGACCTGACCCAAAGCATCGCGCGCCGGCAGGAACGGATCCGGGCCGACGTCACGTTTCCAAAGGCGGCAGATCAGGTCGGAACGTTGCAACGATTGCAGGCGAGACTCGACGGCGTCCGCGTGGACGAAAATATTTTGCGCGGCAAGGCGGCCGAAACTACCGACGTGCGAAAGCTAACCGTCGCCGGCAGCCTGCTGGTCGCGCTTGGAGTGATCATCGCGGCGGTGTCGCCGATTCTCTGGCTCGACGTTACCGGTGGAATTTTTCTTGGGACCGGAATTTTTCTGGTGGCGGTCGGTTTGTTCTGGCGACGGGCGAGCGTGATGAAAGACTTCAAACAACGCCTGGGCGATTCCCAGCAACATTTCCGCGATCGGATCGACTCTGAGTTTGGGGAAATCTTCGACCGGTTGTTCTACGAGGTGCGCCAGGCCCTGACCGAATCGCTCTTTCGGCTCGACCTCCAGGCCTCCTTTAACGCGCCGTTGCTCGAAGAGACCTTCCAGATCGGCGAAGCTGCATCCGATATGGTCATTGTTTCCCAGCGTCTGCGGGTGCCCCAATCTCCCCAACAGCCATCGGTGGCAGCGTAGAGCAAGACGCAAGACGCGCGGCTCCATCCGGCTGGCGCCGCTTCGCTGTGCGAAGCGTGGAGGGAAGCGATGAAGAGGCGTGGTTCGTTGAGCCGCCCACCCGTCTTCGCTAGGTCCGGCGCGGCAAGCAGGGCGGCGGCAACAGAAGAGGCGGCAACGCCGAGACGAGTTGCGGAAAGATCGCTTGAGTTAATCTCAACCCGGACGATACTGACCGCCTATTGGATACACTCTGTATCGTTCGTTGCTTGGTAGATCGTCAGGTGAGGTTGTCCTCAGTGGTGATTTGAAACCCGATTCCCGGGAACAGCTCTGAAGCTGACAGTATCGCTCCAAAACAAGTCACTATGAAATTATACGTTGGAAATCTCTCTTTTGAGACTACGGAAAACGATCTTCAGGATCTTTTTGAACAACACGGCCAGGTCAGCGAAGTCGCGCTGATGATGGACCGCATGACCGGCAAATCGCGCGGTTTTGCGTTCGTCACCATGAACGACAAAGCGCAGGCAGATGCCGCTCTGGCCGCCTTGAACGGCAAGCAAGTGGGCGGTCGCGCCTTGACGGTGAACGAAGCCCGCCCGCGCGAAGAGCGTGGTGGTGGTGCGCGCCCCTCCGGTGGCGGCAACCGCAAGTTCGCCCAGGGACGCTGGTAGTAATTCTGATCGCGCCGAGCCGGCCTGGGAATACCAGGCCGGCTCCCGCGGTCACTTAACATGGATACAGCCAAAGCGATCGAAGTTGAGGGAACGATCACCTCGGTTCTTCCGGGCACGATGTTTCGGGTGGAGTTGCGCAGCGCCGGGGGCGCCGGCATCAACGCCCGTCTTGTTCTGGCCCATATCTCCGGAAAAATGCGGAAGCGTTTTATCCGCCTTACTATTGGCGACCGCGTGAAAATGCAGATGTCGCCTTATGACATGGAAAAAGCCCGCATCGTTTATCGACTCTGATGAGCAAATTTGATCTTACACGCGCGGCCAAGCCCGCAACCGGCTCGGTTATCAAACGGATCCTGGTCCGTTGTCCCTCCACCGGGCGGCTTACGCCGACCGGTAAAACTGTTGAAGAATCCGCCTGGGACACCACCAAGCTTAATCGCCCGCGGCTGAACTGTCCGCATTGCGGTGAAACCCACAGCTGGACGAAAAAAGACGTTGTTCTGGCTCGTTAGAAAGGTCGAAGCAGGAACGCTTTTTCAAAGCGTAGTAGATCTGCAGTGAATTTGGTTTTAGTAGACTAGGATCGGTATGAAAATTTTCTCTCTTCCATCTGAGCGCATCAATTGGGTCTCCAGCTCGTTTCTGATCGGAACTGCTCTGCTCACCGTAACCGCTTTGCCGGTCTATCTCTGGTACTTCGGTTTCGACTGGTTCCACGTCGGAATGTTTTTTGTCATGTTCGCTCTCACCGGCTTCAGCATCACCGCCGGGTATCACCGTTTTTTTGCCCACAAGACCTTCGAGGCAAAATGGCCGCTTCGCCTGATGGTGCTCATTTTTGGAGCAGCCGCCTTCGAGAATTCCGTCCTCATGTGGACGAGCGACCATCGCCGGCATCACAAACACACCGACCACGACGACGATCCCTATAATATAACGAAGGGTTTTTTCCACGCCCACATGGGTTGGATGCTGATCAAGCTGAACCCCGAGCCACCTCTCGATAACGTCCCGGATCTCGAACGCGACGCGCTGGTCCGCTGGCAGCATCGCCACGTTTTTCTTCTCGCCGTTCTCGTCGGTTTTGTCCTGCCGGCCGTGGCCGGATTTCTTTACGACGGCTGGATCGGCGCGCTCGGCGGCTTCCTGATCGGCGGCATCGCCCGGGTGGTGGCTACGCAGCACACCACTTTCTTCATCAACAGCGCCTGCCATTATATCGGCCGGCAACCGTACTCGACGCGTTGCAGCGCGCGGGATTCATTCTTTCTCGCCCTCTTTACCCTGGGCGAGGGTTACCATAACTATCACCACGAGTTTCAGCAGGATTACCGGAACGGGGTTAAGCCCTGGCAGTGGGATCCGACGAAATGGCTGATCTGGGTGCTTTCAAAAGTTGGAGTTACCTCCCGTCTGCGCCGCGTCGACCCGGAAAAGATCATGGCTGCAGAGCAGGCCGTGAACGCCCGCGTCTCGCACTAGCCAGCCCGCGCTGTAGCTGCGGCGCTCTGTCGCCGCGTCCGTCCCCGCTCTTCCCTTTGACGGTCAAGGCGGGGAGGAACATAAACTCACCTGCCCCTGCCGTTTATTTAAAGCTTCCGAAAGAAAGCGATTCTCGAGCGCCGTCAGAGGGAAGGGCGCGCTTTTAAAGTGACGAGTGACAAACCGCGAAGGACGAGTTAAGCCAGTGACTCGTGCAGGCAAAGGTCATCCATCCGTTTCGAAAGACGGCGGATACGCTTGCCGCGGGCGCGACAACCCTGCCTCAACAACACTTCGTCTCGCCGGAAATATTCTCGCAGGAGCAGGAGAAGATTTTTTCTTCGCAATGGCTCTTGGTGGGACATCAGAGCCAGATCGCGAAAGCGGGCGACTACTTTGTTAGGGAGGTTCTGCCTTCGCCCAGAGGCAACGGCGCGACAGGGGGCGGCGAATCGCTGATCGTTCTTAGAGACAGGAACGGGGAGATCCGCGGATTTTATAACGTTTGCCGGCACCGCGGGACGCGCTTGTGCGAGGAGCACAGCGGAAATTCTACCGCGCTCCAATGTCCGTATCATGCCTGGACGTATGGGCTCGACGGGCGGTTGATCGGTTCGCCGCACATGGATGAGGTGCCGGGGTTTGATCGAGATGATTACGCATTGCATCCGGTAAAACTCGGAGTTTGGGAAGGGTTCATTTTCGTGAACCTGGCGGATGATCCGATGCCGCTGGAGGAATGGTTTGCGCCGTTGGGGTTCAAGTTTTCGCACTGGAATTTGCCGCTTCTTAGATCGGCGAAGCGGATTGAGTATGACGTGAAGGCGAACTGGAAGCTGATGTTCGAGAACTACTCCGAGTGCTATCACTGCCCGGGAGTGCATCCGATGTTGGCGAAGGTCTCGTCGTCCGATTCGGCGGAGAACGATTTGAGCGAAGGACCGTTCCTGGGCGGATTCATGAAGATCGCGAAGGGAAAGAGTTTAACGATGAGTGGGGAGGCTTGCGCGTTCCGAATCGGGAAAGATCAGGATCAAGATCAAGAGCTCGCCACGGCGAGTCCGTCCGACGGCGGACATCAGCAAGAAGGGAAAGATCGAGTGTTCTACTACTCGATTTTTCCGAACATGCTTTTAAGCATGCACCCGGAATACGTGATGGTGCATCAGCTTTGGCCGCAATCGCCGGAGCGGACGCTGATCGTGTGCGATTGGTTTTTTCATCCGGACGCGGCCGCGGTCACCAACCCGAGGTACAACCCAGAGGACGCGATCGAGTTTTGGGACTTAACCAACAAACAGGATTGGCACGTGTGCGAGCTGAGCCAGAAGGGGATCGCGTCGCGCGCCTATAAACCGGGGCCGTACTCGTCCCGCGAGAGGATCCCGGCGGCGTGGGACCGGGAATACCTGCGAAGAATGGGATGGGAGAAAACGCCGAACGCTTAAGGCCCAGCGCCGAAATCAGGGAGCGAGTCTCAGAAATTCACGCGCGGTCTCACGGAGGAGCTGAGCTTTGTCGCTCTCTCCAAGGTCGGTCATCGATTCGATAAGCTGACCCGCGTTGGATTCGCCGAGCGGGAAAGGGTAGTCGGAGCCGAGTGCGACCCGCTTTGGGCCGAATAGTTTGAGGAGGAGACGAAGCGCGTCGGGATCGTGGACGAGGGAGTCGACGTAAAAGCGGGCAGGGGTAGCGCCGTGCGCGAGATAGCTGCGGGGATTCGCGTTGTTATCGATTGCGCAAAGGTCGGGACGGACGTGGAAGGCGTGTTCGATGCGTCCGATAGTGAAAGGGAACGCGCCGCCGCCAAGGGCGAACGCGACGCGGAGGTTTGGGAAACGGGCAAAAACCCCTCCGGAAATCATAGAGCAGATCGCCAATGAAGTTTCGGCGGGCATGCCGACAAGCCAGGGAAGCCAGTATTTGGGCATGCGTTCTTTGCCGACCATGTCCCAGGGGTGGACGAAGATCGCGGCCTCGATCTGTTCGGCGGCGCTCCAAACCGGCTGAAGGGCGGCGTTGTCCAGGTTCAACGTGTCGATGCGGCCAGAGTATTGGTTCGCATCGACGTGAGTGCCGATCTGCGCGCCGCGCAGGCCGAGTTCTCGGACACAACGTTCCAGTTCGCGCGCGGCGAGATCGGGATCCTGCAACGGAATCGTCGCCAGGCCGGAGAAGCGCGTCGGATGAGCGCGGACAACTTCGGCGATGTGATCGTTCAGGCGGCGGGAAAGATCGAGCGCATCGGCCGGCTTCGCCCAGTAACTGAACATCACGGGTACGGTCGAGAGCACCTGCATGGAAATGCCGGTGCGATCCATTTCCTCGAGCCGGCGGGCCGGTTCCCAGACGTTGTCGGTAATTTCGCGAAAGACGCGAGCGCCGATCACCATTCGCGCGCAACACGGCTGGTAATGATCGAGCCGGACGAATCCTGGATAGCCGTATTTCGCGTCGAGATCGGGCCACTCGCGCGGAAGAATGTGGGTGTGGAGATCGATCTTCATCTTCATGGCAGGGACGTCGCGCTGCGGCGTCCGCGGACATCGCAGCGCAATGTCCCTACCCTAGAATGGCTTCACCGGCTCAGGCTGCGGGACTTTATGACCGCAGTTCTTGCAGGTGCGGCGGGCATCGTTATTCCAGAAATCCAGCATGGCCTGGCTGAAGTGATTGACGATGTCGGCGCAATCGAAATCGATGTCTTCGACCAGCGCGCCGCAATTATCGCAGTAGAAAATGACATGCTCGTGCTTGCCGGAAGGCCGGCGGCGCTCGACGACAATGCCGATGGTATTAGGCGGACGCACCGGGGCATGCGGCACGTTCGGCGGAATGAAGAATGTCTCCCCCTCGCGCACCAGATGGTCGACAATGCGGTCGCCTTCGCGGATGCGGATTTTGATGTCGCCCTGGAGCTGATAAAAATACTCTTCCGAGTCAACCAGGTGGAAATCGTTTCGCGCATTCGGTCCCTTAATGACCATCACGAAAAAATCGCGGCCATCGTAGAGGTAAAGGTTGCTGACGGGCGGCTTGAAGAGCTCGCGGTTCGCTTCGATCCAAGCCTCCAGGTTTACCGGCGGTTGGACTTTCGGGAGGCAGGCCTCTGATTCCAGTGATGGCGAGGGAGAAAGAGTGGACGTTTCGATAATCGAGCGTATTTCCTGTACCGGGAAGCGTCAACCCTCCTGCAGCCACAAGGGCTAGACCCCATTCGCGCCCACTGTCATCCTGAG
The DNA here is from genome assembly GCA_038230815.1 of Chthoniobacterales bacterium. Lineage (GTDB taxonomy): Bacteria > Verrucomicrobiota > Verrucomicrobiia > Chthoniobacterales > UBA10450 > AV80. The sequence goes on along the minus strand of JBBRMO010000098.1, from coordinate 914 downwards.
CCGGTCGCAGAATCCCGTGATGCGGCGTTCGGCGATGACATGTTAACAAAGGGCAAAACAGGGTCCCCCGATTCCGCTTCGCCTCGCTCAGGATGACAAGAGGAAAGGTTTTGGTTCTTACCGCGCTGGCGATGGTCGCCTTTGCGGGCAATTCGCTCTTGTGTCGAGTCGCTCTAAAGCACACGGCGATCGACGCGGCGAGCTTCACCCTGGTTCGCATCGTGTCCGGCGCGATCTGCTTGTTGATCATCGTCCAGCTTCGCAAGGGCCCTGCGGGGAACGAAGGAAGCTGGTTTTCGGCCCTCGCGCTCTTTGGCTATGCGGCGCTGTTTTCGTTTGCCTACATTCGTCTCACCGCCGGCACCGGTGCACTGCTCTTATTTGGCGCGGTCCAGGCGACAATGATTTCGTGGGCCTTGCGAAGCGGAGAGCGATTGCGACCGCTGCAAATTGTCGGCCTCGCCCTGGCCATTGTCGGACTGGTTACGCTCGTCTTTCCCGGGCTCTCCGCGCCCCCGTTGGGGGCTGCGGTCGTTATGCTCGGCGCCGGCATTGCCTGGGGCGTCTATTCGTTGCGCGGCAAAGGCGGTCGGGATCCGATGCGGGCGACCGCCGGCAATTTCCTGCGGGCGGCGCCGATGGCTGCCCTGCTCAGCGCTGGGATGTGGCGCTCGATGAATTTCGATCGGGCCGGCCTCGCCTGCGCGATCGCGTCGGGCGCGCTCGCTTCCGGAGTCGGCTACACGATTTGGTATACGGCGCTTCCCCTCTTGAAAGCGTCCGGGGCGGCCACGGTTCAGCTGAGCGTGCCAGTGCTGGCTGCATTGGGAGGGATTGTTTTTTTGGGGGAGTCGATGACTCTCCGTTTTGCGCTCGCCTCGATTGCCGTGCTCGGCGGGATCGCGCTGGTCATT
>JBBRMO010000097.1:0-7310 GCA_038230815.1 Chthoniobacterales bacterium | reverse complement strand
GGATCGACGGCTCCTATACCAACGTTGTTGGTCTGCCGATGGAGAAAACGGTGCGGTCGCTGCGGGCGTTCGGAGTTACAACGGCACTCGGGTAGCGCTCGAAGTACCTGTGGTCTTGATTTTGGTAGAGCGAGACTCTGTCGAGCCAAAGGACGAATGAATTCCACGGCTGGTCAGAGTCTCGTCCTGCCACAGGGATCATCCGGCGAGGGCTTCCGTTCCGCGCCGCGCTACTCCGCGATCGTGGCGCTTTCCCGGAAGCAAACCTCGAGCTTGTTCCCATCTGGATCCTCGAAGAACACCGCGTAGTAGCCGGGACTGTATTCCACGCAAAGTTCCGGCCCCTCTATATTCTTCGCGCCCGCATTCCGCGCGATTTCACCGACTTTGTCGACCGCTTCCCGGGTCGACGCCCAGAATGCGATCCGATTCCCGTTTGGGCGATGTCCGGCATCTTCCGTAAAGCCGAAAAACTCCACCGCCTCCTCGCCCTCCCCTTCGAACACTCCCCAGCGCTCGCCGCTCTTGTCTACACGGAAGCCGATCACCGGCAGGATTGCCGCGTAGAAGCGCTGGGCATTTGCCCGATTTCTCACTCGAAGATCGACGTGATCGAAAAGGCGTGTACTCATGCAGATAATGTTCACGGCGCAGGGCACATTGTCTACAGAACGGCCCGGCATCGCACGGCTGCGACCCGGGCTACAGCGGCCTGCGGTTCTCGCGGCGGATCATCAATTTCAATCCCGACCACGTTTCATCAACGGCACAAACTTTCACATCCACAAACCCGAGCGGCAACGCGGCCTCGCGGATCGTGTCTTCCGTGATGTCGGTTGCGACGCCGGAAGATTTCTTCGGCCACGAAATCCACAGGGTTCCCGCGTCCGCGATCAATTTTCGCAACCTTTTCAGTTCTTTCTCCAGCACCTTCCTCTCTGAAACAAAGAAGTGAACGAAGAGGGCGTCTCCCTTGACCTCACTCACGAAGGAAACTCTTTCCGGGAGGGGCGCGAGCCATTTCCGGTAACCGGTCGGAGGATTGAGCGTGATCACTTTGGCGTCGGCCTTGATCCCAAGCTTTTGGGCGAGCGGCGTTTTCGAGTAACCGGCCATTTCCTTTCCTATCTTTTCGGGCTCATAATGTCGCGCAAACTTTTGATCCAATCGATGCGCACTTTGTTTGCCACTGGGTTTCTAAGAACGGCTTGGGCAATGGCGTGCGCGCTTTTGTTCGTGACCGGTTGCCACCGTCCCAACAACGCGGTCTCCGGCACGATCGAGGTGGATGAAGTCCATGTCGCGCCCCGCTCCGGCGGGCGGGTGGAGAAGATCTTCGCCTGGGAAGGCGATACGCTGAAAGCCGGCTCGGTGATTGTTCAGCTGGAAGCGTCCGAACTAAAAGCGAGACGTGACCTGGCGGCGGCGCAGATCAACACCGCCGAGCACGACGTCGAGGCGCAAAGCGCGCAGCTCGAATTCTTGAAGTCCGACGCGCAGCGCCAGCAGGATTTGTTAAAACGCAATACCGTCTCCTCCAGTGAAGCCGAGCGCGCGATGAGCGCCGCCAAAGCGATGGAAAAAAATATCGCGGCGGCCCGGGCTCGCGTGGAACAGGCGCACGCCCAGCTCGCCGACATGGATGCCCAGATCCAGGAAATGAAAATCGTCGCGCCGACTGATTCGATCCTGGAAGTGCTCAGCGTAAAAGTGGGCGATGTCCTTCCGGCCAATCGCGAAGTCGCGACGTTGATTTTGCCGGAGCGGCTTTGGGTTCGCGTCTATGTCCCGGAGCCCTGGCTCGGTCTGATCAAGCTCAACGAGAACGTGCGCGTGCGAGTCGATTCCTATCCGGACCGCGATTTCACCGGCACCGTCGAGCAGATCAACCGCAAGGCGGAGTTTACGCCTCGGAACGTTCAGACCGTGGAGGACCGCATCAAGCAGGTCTTTGGGGTGAAGATCCGCCTGGATAACAAGGAGGACACCCTGCGCGCCGGAATGTCCGCCGACATCTTTTTTTCCAATGTCGGAAAGTGATGAAGCCTTAAGGAGCGGCGGTTTCCAAACCGCGCTCGGTTTTGGGTTCGGCGGTCTGGAGAGCGCCGCTCCCTGAATCTTATGAGCGACGTGATGATCGAATGCGAGGGGCTGACGAAGCGATTCGGCAGCTTCACCGCGGTCGATCACGTCAGTTTCTCGGTCGCGCGCGGTTCGATCTTTGGATTTCTCGGTCCGAACGGGTCCGGCAAATCCACCGTTATCCGAATGCTCTGCGGCATTCTGGAGCCAACGGAGGGGACGGCCCGGATCGCCGGCCAGGACGTCGCCCGCGAAGGCGACGAGACCAAGGAAATGATCGGATACATGTCGCAGAAATTTTCGCTCTACGACGAGCTAACAGTGAAAGAGAACCTCATTTTCTCCGGCAAGCTCTACAGCCTCCCCGACCGCGAACTAAAACGCCGGCGGGACGAGTTGATCGCGATTACCCATCTTGAACCGTATCTTGACCGGCGCGCGGCGCTGCTTTCCGGCGGCTGGCGGCAGCGCCTCGCCATGGCCTGTGCGCTCATGCACAAGCCGACCGTCCTTTTTCTCGACGAGCCGACGGCGGGGATTGACCCCGTCGCGCGGCGCGAACTCTGGGATTTGCTCTTCGAGTTTGCGGGGCAGGGGATGACGCTTTTCGTCACGACCCATTACATGGACGAAGCGGAACGCTGTTCGCACGTCGGCTATATTTACATGGCGAAACTAATCGTGTGCGGCGAGCCCGACGAATTGAAGCGGATGCCGGAAGTCAGTCCGCCGGGCACGCGGCGCCTTGATGTGACGTGCGACCACGTGACCGTGGCGTTGCGCGCAATGCGAGAAGTGAAGGGGGTGCTAAACGCCACGGTCTTCGGGCAATCAATGCATCTGCTGGTGGACGAAAGCGTGCAGCGCGCGGAGATCGACTCGAAGCTTCGTAGCGTCGGGATCGCCAGTCCGGAAATCCACAAAATTGGACCGTCCCTGGAAGACGTCTTCGTAACGCTGACGGCCAGGCATGCCGGTGAGAACCAGGAGAAAGCCGCGTGAAGGCAAAAGTACCAAGCCCCCAGCTCCAACTTCCAAAGAAGCACCAGGGACCAGGCACCAAATCGCCGACGCAGCTTTCTGATCTGTTTAAAATTTGGCGCTTCTGTGGAGCTTGGAGCCTGGGATTTGGAGCTTCGCGCGCCGCCGCGCGCGTCGCTTTCGGTCGCCTTGCGATCCGATGAAGCGCTCCCCCTTTCGCGGGCTCAACGCGATCCTCTTCAAGGAGTTCATCACGGTCCTGCGCGATCCGATGACGCTGTTCTTCATGCTCTTTCCGCCACTCGTCGAGATGATCGCGTTCGGTTACGCGCTCGATAACGACGTGAAACACATGCCAATGGTGATCCTGAATGAAGATCGCACCGTGGAGAGCCGGCAATTTCTCGATCGTTTCGTGAACACCGAGACGTTTCGCATCGTGGGCGAAGTTCAGAACGTGAAAGAGATGGCGAGCGAGATCCGCAAGGGCCGCGCCTCGGTCGGGATGCAAATTCCACCGCATTTCACGCGCGATCTGCGGGCCGGGCATCCGGCCACGGTGCAGATGTTGATTGACGGCTCGAACTCGACGACCGCGCTGCAGGCTCTCAATACCGCTCTGGGGGTCGCGCTGACCCAGTCGGTCGAAATGATGATGGGCGAAAGTGGACGGCACACGGTCCCGGTCGAGATCAGACCGCAGATGCTCTACAACCCGACGATGCGAAGCCCGAACTTTTATGTGCCGGGCGTGATCGGTATTGTCCTCCAGATCGGGACGACTTTTGCCACGGCGATGGCGGTCGTGCGCGAGCGCGAGCGCGGCACCCTCGAGCAACTGCTCGTTAGTCCGTTGAGTCGCTGGGGCCTCATGCTGGGGAAGCTCGTTCCGTATCTCTGCATCGGCATGCTGATGGCGACTCTCCTCTTCGGCATCATGCGTTTTCTTTTTGCGGTCCCCATCGCCGGGAGTGTGTTCGCGATGTTGTTCTCGACCCTGGTTTATTGTTTCGCCCTGCTGAGCATTGGCCTGTTCGTCGGGACCAAGGCCGAGAACCAGATGCAGGCGCTCCAGATGTCGATGATGTTCGTCCTGCCGAGTGTATTCTTTTCCGGCTTCATTTTCCCGCGCGAAACCATGCCCTGGATTTTCTACGCGCTCGGTTCAATCCTTCCGACTACTTATTTTATTTCCCTGATCCGCGCCATCATTCTCCGGGGCGCGAATTTTTTCGAATACTGGCAGTCGCTCTCCATTCTTTCGGGAATGGCCGTGTTTCTCTTCTGCGTCTGCGCGCTGCAATTCCGAAAGAAGATCGGATGAGGAACAAGCCACGTAATTGTGACCTAAGAATGTAAGGATGCGAGATTTGTATTCCGCGGTGGCTGCTTGATTAAGGTCGACATGTCCCGTCCAAGTTGCCGCCCCGGAACGGAACCGCCTTCCAGGTCGGGGCCCCGGCGTCGATCCGGTCGGTCGTTGGGAATAAGACCAGCCGGTCGGGAAGAGGCGCGAGCATGATTACGGCAAGGTAAAGGGAGATCCAGAGGACAGCGCGCCAGCGCCCCGATAGCTTCCGCCGAGGGGGTTTCATTAGGGCAAGGTTTCGCAAAAAAAAGAATTATCGAAACAGGCGTTCCAGCACGTATCCGACAAGTGCGGTCGCGGGGAGGGTGAAGAGCCAGGCCCAGACGATGCGCTCGACCACGCTCCACTTCACGCCGCTGAAACGTTTCACGGCGCCGACGCCCATGATTGAGGTGGAAATGACGTGGGTGGTCGAAAGAGGAATGCCCCAGTTGCTCGCCACTTGAATGATGACGGCGGCTGTCGTCTCGGCAGCGAACCCGTGCACCGGCTGCAATTTCACCATCTTGTGTCCGAGGGTGCGAATGATCCGCCATCCGCCGGCCGCCGTTCCCGCCGCCATGGTCGCGGCGCACAAAAAGATGACCCACTTGGCGACCGCGAAATCGGGCGTGTTCAGGAATTGGAGCATCGGCGGGAGGTCCTTGAAGAGACCGCTTTTGGTCCCGGTGAAAAGCGCGAGCGCGATGATTCCCATCGTTTTCTGCGCGTCGTTCGTCCCGTGGCTGTGCGCCATCCAGGCGGCGCTGACCAACTGCAATTTGCCGAAGACCGAATTAACGGTATGCGGCGTGAACGAACGCAGGACCAGGAACAGTAAAGCCATCAGGAGCGCGCCGAGCAGAAAACCGATCACGGGCGAGGTGAACATCGGTATGATCACCTTCGGCGTGAGGCCGGTATTCCATTTCAGGATTGACCAGTCACCGCGAGCCGTGGCGAGCGCGGCACCGCACAGGCCGCCGATGAGAGCGTGACTCGAACTCGATGGCAAACCCAGCCACCAGGTCAACAAGTTCCAGATAATCGCGGCGAGCAACGCGCAGAGCACCGTCTTCATGTCCACGAACTTGGTGTCGACGATGCCCTTGCCGATCGTGGAGGCGACGGCCGTTCCCATGAGCGCCCCGGTAAGATTGAAGAACGCGGCCATCGCAATGGCCAGGCGCGGGGTGAGGACTTTGGTCGAGACGACGGTCGCGATCGCGTTCGCGGCGTCGTGAAAGCCATTGATGTATTCGAACGCGATGGCCGCGAGCACCACGATGATGAACAGGATCATGCGGCGAGCCTTGGTGGGCGGATCAGGAATGCTTCAGGACCACCTGCAGGATGACGTTTCCGGCGTCGCGGCAGCGATCGATGACTTTCTCTAAAAGATCGTAGAGATCGCGCAGGAAAATGATCTGCTTCGTCTCGTAATTGCCGTGGTAAAGATCGTGGAGCAATTCCAGCTCGAGCTTGTCGGCATCTCCTTCGATCGCCTGAAGGTGCGCGTTCATTTCCCGGGCCCGGGCAATATCGGTGCCTTTGCGAAGTTCCTTTACCATCGCGAGCACGGCTTCGGCGGCCTGGTCGAGTAATTCCAGGTGCTTCTTGAAGCTGCGGCCATGCAGATCGGCCGGAAAAATCAGGATGCGCTCGCCGATTTTCTCGACGGTCTTGGGGATCTTGTAGAGAGCGGCGGCCAATGCCTGGATGTCTTCGCGTTCCAGCGGGGTGATAAAAGTCTTGCAGAGCTGCTCCGTCAACTCCTGCGTGATCTGCTTGTCCTTTCGCCGGCTGTGAACGAATTCGTCGAGGCTCTGCGGGGAATCGTGGTGCTCGAGTTTGCCGAGGAGTGCCACCAGATGATGGACGCTGCTGTCAGCCTGTTGCGCGCTGGCTTCGAGCAGGTCGTAAAACTTTTCGTCGTGTCCGAAGAATTGGCGGATCGAGAACATAAATTATGCGGCGGTTTGCAGGGCGTTTTTGGAAAACGTCAGCCACTTGGAACCCGGCGTCCGCCGTAGCGGACGCCCTCCAATGTTTATCACTGCCCTCATGTCGTTAGTGCATTGCATCGTGCCGATTTGAACAAGGCAATGCTGAAATCAGTCAGCACAGCTCCTTACAATAATGTCCCGCGAAGTATAAAGAGAGCCACGTTGAAATAAATTATCAATCCTGTCACATCGACGAGCGTTGCCACGAAGGGCGCCGAGGACGTGGCTGGATCGAGCCGGCAACGCCGGAGGAGGAAGGGAAGCATCGCGCCGCTGATCGTCCCCCATAAAACCACCCCCACGAGCGAAACGCCGACGGTAAATGCGACCAGCCAATGGTATTTCCCGTAGTCAAAAATATGCAGATACTGCCAGAGCGAAATCCGGAAAAAACCAATCGTCCCCAGAATCAGGCCGAGCGATAACCCGGAGAGAAGTTCCTTGCGCACGACCCGAAACCAGTCGCCCAGACGCAATTCGCCCAGGGCCATGGCGCGGATCACGAGCGTCGTCGCCTGGGAGCCGGAATTGCCGCCGCTGGAAATAATTAACGGCAGGAACATGGCCAGGATCGCCGCCTTCTCGATCTCGCCGTTGTAGCCTTGCATCGCCGTCGCAGTCAGCATTTCGCCGAGGAAGAGAATGATGAGCCAGGTGGCGCGCTTCTTGACCATCCGCATCAGCGGAATCGTCGTGTAGGGCTCGTCCAACGCCTCCATACCGCCGAGTTTCTGGATGTCTTCGGTCGCTTCCTCCTCCGCGACGTCGAGCATGTCGTCGCTCGTGACGATTCCCACCAGCACGTCGTTCGAATCGATCACCGGCAGCGCCACCCGATCGTATTTTCGGAATGAGTTGAGCGCTTCTTCCTGGGAATCGTTCACCTTCAAGGC
>JBBRMO010000096.1:0-7441 GCA_038230815.1 Chthoniobacterales bacterium | reverse complement strand
GCCTGGAACATGGAAGCCCGCGCCAGCGAACGCACCCGCGATCTTCTCGTTCTCTCCTATTTGCAGCGGCGCGACCTGCCGATTCCGTATTTGATGTCGGCCATCGTCCGCGGTCTTTGGACGCCAGAAGCAATTTCGCTCTGTGAACAGGCCGGGTTGAAAATCCAGCCCCAATTTCGATCCATGCATAGTGAAATCCCGCGGCGCCGCCGTTTCCGACGGGGGCTCGACCGACTCAAGCTCGCGCTGGCCCTCGCGAAACAAGGCCAGAAGGAGCTCGACCTCGATTCCGCCCCCGAATGAAACAAACAAACTCGTCGGAAGGCGGTCAAACCGCCGTCCTGGTGCGATGATAACTAAAGGCTGCAACTCGATGGAATCCAAAGACCAACCTGTTTCCTCCGGTTCGGCAGACGTTGGATATATCGGTCTTAACCGGGCTCTCCTGGATTCGGCCCTGGATTGCATCATCTTCATGGACGCGGACGGACGCGTGATTGAGTTCAATGTCGCGGCCGAGCGTGTTTTCGGATACAGCCGCGACCAGGCGGTCGGTCAGGATTTGGCGAGCCTGATTATTCCTCATTCTCTCCGAGAGCGGCACCGCGCCGGACTTCGCCATTTTCTTGAGACGGGCGAGGGCCCGGTCCTGCGGGAGCGCCTCGAAGTTCCAGCCCTCCGCGCGGACGGATCGGAAATCCTGGTGGAACTTGCAATCACGGCGTTGAGCACCGGAAACCAGCCGATGTTCACCGCCTATCTGCGAGATATCACGGACCGAAACCGCGGAGAAGAAGCAAGCCGGCATTTGGCCGCGATTATTCAGTCGTCCGATGACGCGATCCTCAGCAAGGATTTGAACGGCACCATCACCAGTTGGAACAGTGCCGCGGAACGCCTCTTCGGCTACAAGCCCGGGGAAATTATCGGGAAACCGATCACTACTCTTATTCCTTCCGACCGCCAGCATGAAGAACCTAAGATCATCGAACGTATCCGCCGGGGCGAACGCATCGATCATTACGAAACGGTGCGCTGCCGGAAAGATGGAACGCTCATCGATATTTCGGTAACGGTGTCGCCCCTTAGGGATAAGACCGGTCAGATCATCGGTGCTTCGAAAATTGCCCGCGACATCACAGATCGGATCCAGAATGAACGGCGACGCACCGCCCAGTACGCGGTGGCAAGCCTGCTGGCCGGCTCGTTGTCGATCGCCGAAGCCGGCCCTCGAGTCCTCCAATCGATTGCCAGCGTTGGCGATTGGATCTCGGGTTCAATCTGGCTGCGCGACCATGCTGAAGAACGGCTGGATTGCTCGGTCACCTGGCACCTCGACCAACCGGCACTGACGGCTTTTGCAAAGGCCTCCCAGGAGACCGTGTTCCTCGGCAACCAGGGTTTACCCGGGCGAGTGATGATGTCGCGAAAACCGGCGTGGATTCAGGTTCTGGCCGGGGACACAAATTTCCCCAGGGCGTCCGCAGCTGCCCTGGCCGGTTTGAGTGGAGCCTTCGCGTTCCCCCTCGTGGCGGAAGAAAGGGTCTATGGCGTGATCGAGTTGTTCAGTCCCCGCTCGATCCATCCCGACGACGATCTGTTGTCGCTCATGGGAGCGCTAGGCAGTCAGATTGGCTTGTTCGTGCATCGCCGCCGATTAGAGGAGGAACTAAAGCTGCAAAAGGAAGCGGCCGAGTCAGCCAACGTCGCCAAAGACCGTTTTCTCGCTACTCTGAGCCACGAATTGCGCACGCCCCTTACTCCGATTCTGATTTGGGCTGGCGGAATGGTGGACGATGCTTCACTTCCCCCGGAAATCGGCGAAGGACTGAAAATGGTCTGCCGAAACGTCGAACTGGAGGCCCGCCTGATCGACGATCTTCTCGACCTGACCCGGATCGCGCGGGGTAAACTGAACCTCCATCTCCGCAAATCCGACGCGCATGATCTGCTCCGACACGCCATGGAAATTGTCCGCGACGAAATCTCCTCGCGGCAACTACGTCTGTCCGTCGAGTTGAACGCCTCTAATCCGGTCGTCCTGGCCGACGAATCACGTTTGCAGCAGGTCTTTTGGAATGTCTTGAAAAACGCGTCGAAATTTACGCCGGGAAATGGCGTCCTCACCGTTCGCACGTGCAATCCCAGTCCGAGCGCGCTTCTCATCGAGATCGTGGACACCGGGATCGGAATCGAACCGCAGCATTTGGAGAAGATTTTTGAGGCCTTCGAGCAAGGCGGTGTCCGCAAGGAGGGTCTTGGCCTCGGTCTCGCCATCAGCAAAGCGATCCTCGAAATGCATCGCGGTTCGATCCGGGCCTTTAGCGAAGGGCCCGGTCAAGGCGCGAAATTCGTGATCGATCTCCAGACCGCAGCCTGACGAATTCCCTTCGCTGGAGCCCCGACCTGTGGCCATCCCTATTTGGATTTGCCCACTGAAACCAACCGAGGCACATCAATTAGCGCAACGGCCGCGCTACCAGGATTCCCGAATCGGTCCGATAACGCGCGAGATAACTGGACAGTGTCGAATCGATCACCACGTGGCCATAATTTCGCGGCGAAGATGCGTGCATGAAATGGAGGGAGCCATCCGCCGCGCGCAGAGCGAGGCCGACGTGGGCAGTGGAATACAGGTTCCGTCCATCGCGCGAAATAATCCCGATGATATCACCGCTCCGCAGTCTGCCCTCGATCCCCGCCACCCGGCTTTTCGGGATCTGATAAAGCGGCCGGCTCGAAACCCGAGCTTCCATTTGGGCCAACGGTCCAAGCAACGCACGGTTCGACGCCAGGTAGCGGTAATGTTTCCACCCCACCGTCATTTCCCGCGCTGAATGCGGCACGCCGCTGCCACCCAGGCTTCGGGTCAGGTCTTCCACCAACCCGCGCCGCTCGTTATCCGCCAGCCAGTCCTCGAGATAATGGAGCCGCGAAAGATATTCGCCCGTGCATTGCCCACCGCGATATCGATCCAGCTCGATGTAATGAAGCATCTGTTCCGGCGTCCAGCTTTCCTCTGGCTCATTCAGCATCCGCGCGAAGGCGAGCGAGACTTCGTAAAACGTCCAGCAATCCAGTCCGGTAAAATTCACCGATGGCGCCTCGATCCGGTTATCGATCTCGAGCGTGAACGACTTGTAACGCGTTCCCACCAGTGCGCGCCCCACCGTCGCGGTCCGTTCCCCGATCGGGAGCGCTTTCCAATTCTCCGCCTTTGCCTTGCTCACCAGACTGTCGAACCGGTCGCGGCCCTTGAACACCGTCGAAAACGGCAGGCGGGATTCCGCGTTCACCAGCGCAAGCGTGACGAAAAAGAGTGAGACAAAGAGAGCAGTCTTTCGCATGGCCACGAATATAAGATGCGCCGCGATTTACGCTCCGTATTTTTTAATTGTGCAGGACCTGTTTCAATCGACCGACGAGCCGAACAAAGAAGCCGTGAGCGCCTCCGCTCCTCTCGCCGCCCGGATGCGCCCGCGCACCCTCGACGAATTCATCGGACAGGAACACATCCTCGGGTCTGGAAAATTGTTGCGGCGCGCCATCGACGCCGACCGCCTCCCTTCCGTCATCCTCTCCGGCCCGCCCGGCACCGGCAAAACCACGCTCGCCCATGTCATCGCCGACATGACGCAGGCAAAGTTCGAGCGTCTCAGCGGCGTCGAGAGCAACGTCGCGGAAATGCGACGCGTCCTGGCCGCGGCGGCGAACCGCCTTCGCACCTCCGGCAAGAAAACGATCCTTTTCGTCGACGAGATCCATCACTTCAACAAAGCGCAGCAAGATATTCTGCTGCCCGACGTCGAGAGCGGGAACCTGCGATTGATCGGCGCCACCACCTACAACCCGTTCTTCTACGTCAATAGCGCTCTCGTCTCTCGCTCCCAGGTTTTCCAGCTCGAACCGCTCAAGGTCGGACAACTCGAAGAGCTGATCGATCGCGCCCTGGCCGACAAAGAACGCGGCCTCGGCCAACACAAAGTGCGGATCGATGCCGACGCTCGCACCCACCTTGCCAAACTCGCCGACGGCGACGCCCGAAAATGCCTGAACGCCCTCGAGGTCGGCGTGCTAACAACGCCTCCTGCTGGAGCCGGGATCACCAATCCCGGCCCCAACGCCGGCAATGTTCCCTTCATCCACTTCACCCTCGCAGTCGCCGAGGATTCGATTCAGCAGAAAGCCATCGTCTACGACAAAAAGGGCGACGCCCATTACGACACCATCAGCGCTTTCATCAAGAGCATGCGCGCCTCCGATGAGAAAAACGCCATTTACTGGCTCGCGAAAATGCTCCACGCGGGCGAAGACTTTCGTTTCATCGCGCGCCGTATCGTTATCTTCGCCAGCGAAGACGTCGGCCTGGCCGACCCAGAAGCGCTCCCGCTCGCCATCGCCACCCAGCAAGCCGTTGAATTCGTCGGCCTCCCCGAAGCGCGGATCCCCCTCGCCCACGCCGCTGCCTACATGTGCCGCGCCAAAAAAAGCCGCGAAGCCTACGAAGCTCTGGGGGCAGCGACCGAAGAGATCGAATCCGAGCAGACTGAGCGAGTGCCGGAACGCCTGAAAAATAAGCACTTCCCTGTAAATCCAGAAGCGTAATTTGGATTCTCCGTCTGGGGAGCGCAGTCGGCCGACCTGCTGGTTTCAGCAGCCTGACGGGACGGACTGTGATTTCCTTCTACTTGATGTCGCAGTCGCCCACTTGCGCTCCGGATAAGCTTCCAGCACCTCCTTCACGACAAAAAACGAGCTTGCGATTCCGTTCTGCTGCACAGAAGATCGATACTCATTCCTCTCGGCAACTGTTTTCTATTAGCCGAACCATTTCATCGCCTTGGGAAAGATAATTCTAGTGGCAGGCACGCCTGCCTCCGGTAAGACCAGTTTTGGAGACTACCTCCGGGATAAGAAGCACTTTCTTCACGTCGACATCGAAGAGTTTGACGGCTCTTACCTGCACTCGGTCTGGCTCGCGGCCGTCAAGCTGAAGGAAATGTCGTTGTTCCTGAATACCCTGAAAGAACGCTCTCACAATGCCGTCCTCTCATGGGGATTCCATCTCGACGACCTCCAGGTGGTCGCAGATCTCAAGAAAGCCGGGGTCAGGATTTGGTGGTTCGAAGCGGACGAGGCCAGGGCCCGGGAAAAATTTATCGCGCGCGGAAACGGCTCGCTCGATGTGTTCGAAGCCCAGATGAAACGGATTAAAAACAACCGGGCGAAAATCGAGGAACTGTTTCAGGGGAACATTTTGACGACCTTACGGCCCGACAACAGTCGAATGACATTTCGCGAAATTTTTGAAGCGGTCCGCAATGGTCGCTAACCCTGCGGCTAAGAAGTCCAGTCCTCCGGGATCGGTACTTTGTTTCTCTTTGAAACGTATTCTTAGGTTTAGGAACCTGATTGTCCTTTTCATCTTTGCGCCCTTAGCTTTCGCCTCTGCGGCAGTCGCGCCAGAAACGGAACTACAGGTAAAAAAGAACGCCCAGATCACGGCAGCTCTCTCCGAGATTTCCTCCAAAAACATCGAGGCAACAATCCGGAAGCTCGTCAGCTTCGGGACGCGGCACACCCTCTCCGACGCGCAAAGCGAGACTCGCGGCATCGGCGCTGCGCGACATTGGATTCAGTCGGAGTTCGAGCGTTACAGCAAGGAGAACGGCGGCCGCCTCGAAGTCACCCTGGACGATTTTACCCAGCCGCCCGGCGAACGTAATCTGCATCCGGTCCAGGTGGTGAACGTTGTAGCGACCTTGCCTGGAACGCAGCCCGAATCCCGCGAGCGCATTTATGTGGTGAGCGGTCACTACGATTCCCGCGTCACCGATGTAATGAATGCCACTGCAGATGCCCCCGGCGCGGATGACGACGCCTCGGGTGTGGCCGCCGTGATGGAAATGGCACGCGTGATGTCGAAAATGAATTGGGAGGCAACTCTCGTTTTCATCGCGGTCGCAGGCGAGGAGCAGGGATTGTTTGGTTCCACCCACTGGGCCAAAATGGCGAAGGAGAAGAACTGGAACATCGCCGGGATGATTACCAACGACATCATCGGCAGCTCCCAGGCGGACGATGGCCGCGTCGTCAAAGATCACGTCCGGCTTTTCGCGGAGGGAGTTCCACCCTTGCGCGAATTACCCGATCCGTTGCGGACGCTGGTGCGCACCGGCGGGGAGAACGACAGCCTCGCGCGGGAACTGGCGCGGTTTATAAAATCGGAGGCCGAAAAGCACGTTCACGGGATGACCGTCGACATTACTTATCGGCGCGACCGCTATCTTCGAGGCGGCGATCACAGTCCCTTCCTCGATGCGGGTTTTCCAGCCGTTCGAATAACGGAACCAAATGAAGATTTCCGACACCAGCATCAGGATCTGCGGAAGGAAAACGACGTGCAACTCGGCGACCTCCCCGAGTTTTGTGATTTCGATTACATCGCGCAGGTCGCGCGAGTCAATCTTACCGCGCTTGGCGCACTCGCCCTCGCGCCGGGCGTACCGGCGAACGTCGAGGTCGAAACGAAGGAGCTTACCAACAGCACTACGCTGCAATGGAAGGCGAACACCGAACCGGACCTTGCCGGCTACGAAATTGTCTGGCGCGATACCACCGCGCCGCTTTGGCAGCACTCGGTTTCGGTTGGGAACGTCACTCGATTTACCGTCCCGGTCTCAAAGGATAACGTCGTCTTCGGCGTACGCGCGATCGACAAGGACGGCAATAAAAGTCCCGCTTCTTATCCAGCTCCGCGACGGTAATCGCGCGAAGCGAGATTCATCTTGGAATTGACAGAGGTCGTCCCTCCAGCTCGCCTTTGTCCATCCCATGGGAGACATGGCAGAGTAAGCGCAATGACGAGAAGGCTGCCCGAACCCGACCGGCAAACCGCGGCCAAACCGGGCGGGCTCCTCCCGCGCCTGCATCCGCGTCTGAAGAAATGGTTCACCTCGGAGTTTTCCGGTATCACCCACGCGCAGCTCCTGGCGGTGCCGGCGGTCCTTGATCGTGAATCGATCCTGCTCACCTCGCCGACCGGAAGCGGGAAAACGCTGGCGGCATTTCTTGGAATCTTTGACTCGCTGCTCAGAAAACTCGACGCCGGCACGCTGAATTCGAGTGTGCAATGCATCTATGTCTCGCCTCTCCGGGCGCTCGCTTACGATATCGGGAAAAATATCCGCGCGCCGATCGTTGGGATGGGACTGGAGAAGAAGTTGCGCATTCATTTGCGCACCGGCGACACGCCGAGCTCGGAACGGGTAAAGTTTCGCGAGCGGGCGGCGCATATTCTCATTACGACACCAGAAAGTCTGGCGGTGATGCTGGCGCAGGAAAGCTACGCCGCGCATCTGGGCGAATGCGAATTTGTGGTGGTTGATGAGTTGCATTCGTTCGCCGGGAATAAACGCGGCGCGGATTTGACGCTTTCGCT
>JBBRMO010000095.1:0-7465 GCA_038230815.1 Chthoniobacterales bacterium | reverse complement strand
TCGGCCAATACGTCTGGTCGAAAAAGAAAAACCCGAAGGTCATGTACCTTTCGAGCGAGCTTATCATCAACGAATTCATCGACTCCATCCAGCACAGCACGCTGGTGAAATTCCGGAAGCGCTATCGCCAGGCCGACCTTCTTCTGATCGACGATATCCAGTTCCTCGGCGGCAAGGAACGGTCGCAGGAAGAATTCTTCCACACTTTCAACACCCTCTTCGACGGCCATAAACAGATCGTGCTCTCGAGCGATCGGCCCCCATCGGAAATCGCGAATCTCGAGCACCGCCTGGTGTCACGCTTCGAATGGGGTTTGACCGCCGAACTCCAGCCGCCTGACGTCGAGACGCGGATGGCGATCCTGCGGAAGAAGGCGCACACCCTCCAGATCAAGCTGCGCGATGAAATCTTTGAGTTCCTGGCCAACCGTATTCGCACCAACGTCCGGCGCCTCGAGGGGGCGCTCATGCGGGTGGCGTCGTTTGCCTCGTTGAGTGGCAAGGAACTCACTAACGAAGTGGTCGAGCATCTCCTTAAGGATATTCTCCAGGAGGAAGCGCGCCACGCGGTCACGATCGAGCAGATTCAAAGGCGGGTGGCGGAGCACTTCGATGTCCGCCTCGCGGATATGACGAGCAAACGGCGGCCCGCGAACATTGCGTTCCCGCGTCAGATCGCGATGTATCTCGCGCGCGAGTTGACCAAGGCTTCACTCAACGAAATTGGCGACGCGTTTGGCGGGCGCGATCACGGCACGGTTCTCCACGCCTGCAAATTGGTGAAGCGAAGGATGCAGGAGCAGGACAACATTCGGCAGACCATTTCTTTCATCGACAGTGCCTTGCAGCGGTAAGGAAGTCCGCCCGCGCGCCGAACGAGTTTGCGGTTGCCGAATAAAATCGTAAGCCTTACATCTTAGCTTTCCGTTCCGACATGAAATTCAGCGCCACCAAAGAAAAGCTGCTCGAAGGTTTGCAACAGGTGCAAAACGTCGTCAGCACCCGCACGACTCTTCCGATTCTCTCCAACGTTCTGCTCCAGGCGAAGGGCGGCGAAATCCATCTTACCACCACGGATCTCGACGTCGGGGTGCGGGGAGCGTTTGAGGCCAACGTTGAGAAGGAAGGCGCCACGACTTTGCCCGCGCGGCGACTCTTCACCATTATTCGCGAACTGCCTTCGAGTGAAGTTTCCATCGAAGTGGATGGCAAAAACGCTGCCTCGATCCGGAGCGGGCAAAGTTTTTTCAAGATCCTCGGCTTGCCCGAGGAAGAGTTCCCGCCGTTGCCAAAGTTCGACAGCGCCAAGGTCGTGACCATTCGCCAGAAGGATTTGCGAGACGGATTGCGTAAAACCTCCTATGCCATCTCGACGGACGAGACCCGTTACGTGCTGAACGGCCTGCTCTTCAGCCTGAAAGAAAACAAATTGACGCTGGTGGCGACGGATGGACGACGCCTCGCCATGGTGGACATCGAGCTGGAGTTTCCGCGGAGCCACGAAGCGGACATCATCGTTCCAACGAAAGCCGTCACGGAGTTGAGCCGACTTCTGACCGATGACGGTGAAGTAAAGATGAGTATAGGCAGCGGCCAGATCGCCTTTGAACTCAACAACACGCTCCTGGTTTCGAAATTGATCGAGGGGAATTACCCGAACTACAAGCAGGTGATTCCCACTGAAACGAAGGAACGCGTCACCCTCGAACGCGAGACTTTCCTGAACTCATTACGGCGCGTGTCGTTGCTGGCGAGTGACAAGTCCAATTCGATCAAATTGAATTTCACGAAGAACAACATCGATATCACCGCGAACACGCCGGAAGTCGGCGAAGCGAAGGAGTCGCTGGCAGTTGTTTACAAAGGCCGGGATTTTTCGATCGCGTTCAACCCGGAATTTTTCATGGCGCCGCTGCGCGCCCTGACCGAGGACGAAGTTTTTCTGGATCTGATCGACGAAATGAGTCCCGGTGTCCTCAAAATCCAGACGCCGTTTCTCTACGTCCTGATGCCGATGCGCATCAGTTCGTAGCTGGCGCCGCGATTTTGCGGATGTCATCCCAAGCCGCACCGAAGCCGCAGCGGCAACTTGGCAGCTAGGACAAATCCCAGGCCGCTCCCAGGGCGACTGCTACAGTTTCCACCGTCAGTAATCGCATTTTCTCTTCGGGCGCCCGAAGGACGATCACGCCTTCATTCGCTGGCGCCCAGATCGCCGGATCCGTCCACCCGAAAAGCAAAAGACAGCGTGCGCCGGCGGCTGCGACGACATGCGATATTCCGCTATCGTGCCCAATAAAAAAGCGGCCTTCAAGCAACGCCGCGAGCTGGGGCAGCGGAAGATTCTCCGCGAATTGAACCGACCGGCCGGTCCACGCCGCTTTCAGCGCATGCGAGCGATCCATATCCGCTTCACCGGCGACGATCAAAAGATTGCGCCCTTTCGATAGAAGAGAGTCGCCGAGTTCCTTCCAGTTCTCGAGAGGCCAATTCTTGGTCTCGCTGCCGCTGCCGGGATGGAGCGCGATAGTTCTTCCCGATCCCTCCGCCAGGAGAGACCTGACCTCATTCCGGTCGACGTCCGTGGGAAAGAGCTGCGCCGCCGGGTCAATCAGAGAGAGGCCGATGCTCTTGAGCGGACGCGCCAACTGAAAGGCCGCGTGCTCGCTGTTGTCGAGTTTGGAAGGTCCGGCGATGAATACTCCGTCGCCACACTTCGTCAGGTTCGTCTCGAAGATTTTGTCCGGGTCGTAGAGATAACTCAGGATCAAATCGAAGCCGCCAAAGTAATCCTCCCATTGCGCCGGCGGCTCGGGATTTTTCACGAAGTATCTTGCGAGCGATCCCGCTTCGATCGATCGAACCGCGTCCGCATAGAAACGCTTTTCCGCGAGCGCGGCGGTGTGCCTGGAGCCGAGAATTTCCAAATACGCTTCCGGGAATCGGTCGCGCAACAGTTTGATCGCGGGGAGCATGAGGACAAAGTCGCCGATGGCGCCGCCGCGGATGACCAGGATGCGGTTCATCGGAGCCGGCGAGGTCGTTTCGCGGCTGGAGCCAGGTCAAAACCGGGTCATGGCGCAGCCCAGAAGCGCGGCGCCGTAGAGAAAAGCGAGCCCGTGGGTAAAGCGCCAGCGCCAATTCGTGCGGGCGCTCCAATTAATCTGATCGCGCAAAAGATAGGGCATGGTGACCCAGAACAAGCCGGCGACGATGAGCAGGTAAGCAAAAACGGTCACGAGAAGCCGACTGGATTCATTTCGGAAGAAGGCCGCATCCAGCAGCGGTTCGGCCGCGAGCAGGAAGAGAATGCCGAGGGCGCGCACGGCCAGGAACTCGTCCACGAACCGCAGGACGAGAAGAAAGCCGACGGGCAGGATGAACAGCAGAGGTTTTCGGAAAGCCGAAAACTCTCCCATCTCCATCGTGGCCAGGAGCCAGAAGCTCCAGAAGAACGCCACCGTTAACAGAACAAAACCTGCGACCCGCGAGCGGGGCAGGTTGCGGGCAGCGGCCTGCGACGCACCCGGCCGCACCAACCCCCAAAGGCCCAAGAGCGAAAGAAAGACACCCGCCACGTATCCGGCGGTCTGAAGTGACAAATGATACATCATGCGAAAACCGGAGAGGACGGTTGCATGACCGGCATCCCATACAAGCTGAATCCAGAGGCCTCCGCAATGCGAACATCGAAAAGCCGACCGGTATATTGGGGTTCGCCTTGGAAAATGACAATCTTATTGGTCCGGGTCCGCCCCATCGAGCGCGCCTTGTTGGTGCGGCTTGGTCCTTCGCATAGAATCTCGAGATCCCGTCCAACCAGACCCGCGTTGATCCGCTGCGCGGAGGCGTCGACCACTTCCAGGAGATCCTGATTGCGCTCTTCCTTCACCCGTTCATCGACCTGGGGCATCGCGGCGGCAGGTGTTTCCTGGCGAGTCGAATAACGAAAGACGAACGCGTTGTCGAATTGGATTTCTTCCACGAGATCCCGGGTCCGCTGATAGTCGTCGTTGTCTTCGCCGGGAAAACCGACAATGACGTCGGTGGTGATCGCGATTTCCTCGCGGGTTTCGCGAATGCGTTTCACGAGCGAGCGATATTTCTCGGCCGTGTAGGGCCGATGCATCGCTTTCAGGACGCGATCCGAGCCGGATTGCAGGGGCAGGTGAACGTGTTCCGCCAGTTTCGGAAGATCGCTCAACGCCCGGAGCAAATCGTCCCGAAATCCGATTGGGTGCGGCGAGGTAAAGCGGAGACGCTCCAGGCCCTCGATCGCGTGCACCGTCTCGAGGAGCTGGACGAACGGACTCTTGCCGTCGAACGCGGCGAATTCGTGGCGACCGTACAAATTGACGATCTGGCCCAGGAGGGTGACTTCCTTCACGCCGCGATCGACGAGATCGCTGACCTCGTGCACAATTTCGGCGATCGATCGGCTCCGCTCGGAACCCCGGGTTCTGGGGACAATGCAAAAGGTGCAGTGCATGTCGCAGCCCTGCATGATCGAGACGAACGCAGTCGCCTGTCGCTCTTTCAGCTCGTGATCACGGATCGTTTCCGCCGAACCGGTTTCTTCATCGGTGTCGCAAATGGAAAAACGCGGGTCATCCATTCGGCGCGTCCGTTTTTTCTCGAGCAGCTCCTCGACGTAGTCCGCGACGAGATGAAATTTTTGCGTGCCGACGACGAGATCCAGATGCGGCACGGAGGCAAACAGCGAAGCGCCGCGCGCCTGCGCCATGCAGCCGAGAAAGCCGAAGACCGTTCCCGGGCGCCGTTTCACGATTTGTCCGAGCATGCCCATTTTGCCGAGGGCCTTTTGCTCCGCCATATCGCGGACGCTGCAGGTGTTGAGCAAGACCACATCGGCATCAATCTCCCGGACCGCGCGCTCATAGCCCCGCTCCAGCAAGGAATGCGCGACCTGCTCCGAGTCGCGCTCGTTCATCTGGCAGCCGTAAGTCTTGATGAAAAATTTAGGCATGGAGCGAGCGGACTCTGACACAAAGCACCCCGGCGCGCCAACGCCGTTCCTGGCCGGCGGCAACCGGAGCTTGCGCTCGCTTCGCGGTTTCAATTTAATCCGCGCAATGACTGAAAACACACCAGCCATCGGCATCATCGGAGGAAGCGGCCTCTACCAGATGGAGGGAGTGGAGAATCCGACCGAACAACGCGTCGAAACGCCGTTTGGCGATCCGTCCGACGCCCTCATTAGCGGGCACATGCATGGCCGGCAGGTTTATTTCCTCCCGCGCCACGGACGGGGGCATCGCTTGCTGCCGCACGAGTTGAATCATCGCGCGAACATCTACGCCCTGCGCTCGCTCAACGTGCGCTGGATTATTTGTGTCACCGCTGTCGGGAGTTTGCAGGAACAATATGCACCCCGCGACATCGTTCTCCCTTCCCAATTTTTCGACCGCACCAGCCAGCGGGCGAACCACACTTTCTTCGGCAACGGAATCGCCGCGCACGTCGGTTTCGCCGATCCGATTTCCGCGGACCTGAGAAATATCCTCGCTGAGTCCGGCCGCACCCTGGGCGTTACCGTTCACAACGGCGGCACTTACGTGAACATGGATGGGCCCGCCTTTTCCACCAGGGCCGAGTCCGAGTTGAACCGGCGCCAGGGGTTCGACATCATTGGCATGACAAACCTGCCGGAAGCGAAATTGGCGCGGGAAGCCGAGATCGCGCTCGCGACGCTCGCGATGGTTACGGATTACGATTGCTGGAAGGTGGAAGAGGAACCGGTCTCGGCCCAGACCGTCTTTGAACACCTGATATCTAACGCCGAAACAGCTAGGAAAATTCTGATCGAAGCCATCCCCCGGATCCCGACCGAGGCGACCTGGCCGGAGCACCGGGCCCTGGAAACGGCCCTGGTGACCGACCGGAAGCTTTGGTCGGCCGAAACGAGGCGGAAACTGGGGGCGATTTTGGGCCGATTTACCTAGGGAGACGCGCCTTTCGCAAAAATGCGTCGCGATTCGCAAAAATCCTTCTTGCCAAATCGGGAAGAAATATAGTAATTATAAAGACCGTCGGGAGAAACCCGGCTTAAGCCTTACCGAATTCAAAACAAAATGATCACTAAAATTACCGCCGGTTTGCTCGCCATCACTCTCCTTGCCGCCTGCGAGACCACGAAGACGACGCAACGCACGACGCTCCGCGAGATGAATTCCGCGCGATTGGCGAGCGCCGACACCTCTTCCAGTTCCGCAAATCTGAATGAACCCGCGCCTCCAGCGGAAGGGCCGGAAGATATTCCGGCTGAAGGACCTCGCGACCCGATCCGGAATCCCGCGCTCGTTCCTTCGCCGCTGCTGCGGGCGAACGCTGCCGGCAACCCCTAGCCGGTATCCTTCCGGGGTTTGCCTAGAACCAGATTTGTCCGGGGCGTCGACGCCGCGGAAAAAGGCGCCTTTGATTTGCGCTCCTGGTAAGCAACCGCCGTCCCGCGAAATGCTGGACTACATCCAGAGGCCCCAGGAAAGGAGCGCGGACGCGTCCTGCCAGACGCCGGACTTGCTGTCACCCAGCACGACCACAATGATATCGCGCCCGGGCCGCGTTCCACTCGCGATGAGGCAATGTCCGGCTGCCTCCGTGTAACCGGTCTTCATCCCGTTGCAGTAGGAGAGCCGCCTCAAAACCTTGTTCGTATTCTCCAGTTCCCGGACCCGTCCGTTCGCATAACGAAAAGCGAGGTTTGGCAGACAAACGATGGAACGAATGGTGCCGTTCGCATAGGCGGCTTTCGCAATAATCGAAAGATCGCGCGCGGAAGAGTACTGCCCCGGAATGGGGAGGCCATTGGGGTTGACGAAGTGCGAATGCGTCGCTCCGAGCTCGCGCGCCTTTTGGTTCATCAGTTCGGCAAATTCTTCCACACTGCCCGCGGCATCCCGCGCGAGACAGCGCGCCACGTCATTCGGGCTTTTCACGAGAAGGGCGCGCAGGAGATCGATCCGCGCGTAGGTTTCGCCAGGCCGGATATTCAACTTTACCGGTTCGGCCATCGTATCGACCGCCTGCACCGTCACCGGCCGATCAAGATAGCCGCGCTCCGACACGATCAAAGCAGTCAGCAGTTTTTGGGTGCTGGCGGCCGCGCGCGGGGCGTCGGCGTTTTTTTCATAAAAGATTTCACCGGTGTGCGCATCGATCACCATGACCGAGACGGCGCGAGTGGTTGGCGGAATTTTCGAAACGGAACCAGGAAGCGGCGGCGGAGCCGGGGCCGGCTCGGCCTTCCTGACTTCCGAAACCGAGTCCGGAACCTCCATCGGAGTGACCGGTTTGAACTGGTGTTTCTTCGCGGCAACAGAAAGCAGCGCCAGCGCGATCGCGCAGAAATAAGCGAGTGTTTCGGGGCGGCGTTTCATCGGCAGTAATTTAGAGGCAGGTTTTTTGTCCACACAAGCCAGTCGGGCCTCTACTCGTCCAACCCCCG
>JBBRMO010000094.1:0-7510 GCA_038230815.1 Chthoniobacterales bacterium | reverse complement strand
TGAACCATTCTTCGGAGGTCATTTCCCCGGGCATCCGGTGATGCCGGGCGTTCTGCAACTCGAAGCGATGGCGCAGGTCGCCAGCATCCTGATGATGAAGATCACCAAGAGCAGCGGACGGCGGCTCGGTTATTTTGTGAGCGCGGACGACGTGAAATTCCGCAAACCGGTTTATCCCGGTGACACGCTTTTCATTTCGGCTGAGATGACGAAATCTCGCGGCAAGAACCTGGCCCGGCTGAAATGTAATTGCTCCGTGAACGACGCGGTCGTCTCCGAGTGCGAGTTGATGCTCACGTTCATGGATCAATGAGCAACGCGAAGATTCATCCGACCGCGATTGTCGATGCGCAGGCGGAAATCGGACCCGGTACGACGATTGGACCCTATTGCATCGTGGAAGCGGGCGTCGTTCTGGGGCCGGACTGCTGGCTCCAGCATCATGTCACCCTGGCTGGTCCGATGACGGCCGGTGCGCGCAACAAATTCTACGCCTATTGCTCCGTCGGCCAGCAAACGCAGGATCTGAAATATCAGGGTGAGCCGACCTACCTGGAGATTGGCGACCAAAATACGTTCCGAGAATTCGTGACGGTGAATCGCAGCACCACTGCGGAAGGAAAGACACGCGTTGGCCATAGGGGAAATTTTCTCGCTTACAGCCACATCGGCCACGACTGCACCGTCGGCGACGAGGTTATCTTCTCGAACAATGGAACGCTTGCCGGCCATGTGCAGATCGGCGATCACGCCACCATGGGCGGGCTCACGGCAGTGCACCAATTTTGCCGGCTTGGACGTTACGCGATCACCGGGGGTTGCTCGAAGATCGTCCAGGATGTTCCGCCGTTCATGATCGCCGATGGCAACCCGGCGAAGGTCCGGGGCATCAACGTCGTGGGCCTCGAGCGGAGTGGTTTTCCGCCCGAGACGATCAAGGCGATTAAGGAAGCGTTTCGCTTGATCTACCGTTCCAAGTACAACACCGGTCAGGCGATCGAAGCGATCGAGCAGGAGCTGTTCGCGAGTGCCGAGATCACCCAGATTGTTGAGTTCATCCAGAAGAGCGAACGCGGCATCATTCGTTAGGCAGGACCGTCGTCCCAGGCGCACCCAGGCGGTCGAGGGATTCCGTCTTGCTGCCTCAAAGTTCTCGCCCGGGATTCCTCGACTCCGCTCGGAATGACTGGAAGACTTTAGGGGCGCCGCTGGTTTGCCGGTGGCGTGGGCTTCACTGCCCGCAGCTCCATCTCCATCTTCTTCAACAAGGCGGATGCCGGCGCGTCCGGAACGATCCGCAGGACGCTCCTGATGAGATCGAGCGCGCGTTTCGCTTTGTTTTGCTTCGCCAGGACATCCGCCTCCTGGAGAACCGCCCGCAGGATGTCGTCGCGCTTCGTGTAAGTTGTTCGTGCAAGCTCGAAGCACCCGGCGGCCCCGGCGTAATTCTCCGCCGCCGCTTCAAGCAGGCCCACATCTTCCAGCATCGGCGCATTGTGGGTGTGCGCGGCGAACCGTTCGGCGGCAGCACGAAATTCCGCCGCCGGCAGAGCGCTGTTCTTCGCGGCAAAATCGTGATAGGCACTCCAGTCCGACGACGCCGGTTCCGGGGCGTTTCTTTCGGCAAGCCCGAGCCACGTCGCGTAGGGTCGATAGAGGGGATCGCCTACCATGACCGACATCCAGGAAACAGTCGGCACCGACATGTAGGCGCTCTCGGCAAAGGTAAAGCCGTGAAGCAATCGATCGCTGAAAACATTCAGGTGCGCAGTCAGTTGGAGATAGGGCTCGTAAACGTTGCCGATCGTGGCCGCGGCGCCCTTCGTCAAAAGCGGGCCGGCCCAGTTCGCCTTCTCGTCGTGCAGCGTGCTCGCGCTAAAGGAGTGGATGTGCACGGCTACAGCGCCCGGCGCGAACTGGAAATCCGGCTGAGTAAATGGACCCGCAACCGCCGCGGCATACCATCCGTAATACAGCGCGCAATCAGTCATCGGATAGCCGTTGGGGAAAATCTCCGGCGTATCTTCATAGATGAGCGGAACTCCAACTTTGTGGAGTTGGTCGCGAATCTCCGCCAGCCAAAGATCTCCAATTCCCAGGCCGCCGCTTGAATTGTGCGCGCCATCAATATAGGCGCGGCCCCGAAGGCCGGTCTTCTCGATTTCAACCGCATCGCTGATCATTCGCCGCACCGTCGCCACCTCCGGCGCATCGAGCCGGCAAACGAGCAGGATGGCGGAACTCTCGACTTCGGTAATGGCGCGATAACTCTGGAAATAGGGATTTGGCAGCGCCCCCGAAATCTGATCGGAAAACGCCCCCAGCGCCGCAACTTCGGAATCGACCGAAGCATCGTTGCGATTCCCAATCGGAGGACCTCCCGGTTTGTCTCCCGGGTAATCGGACGTCGCTCGAATTTTCAAAGGAATCCCCTTGATCATGGCCACGAAGCGAATCGAATTACTCTCCACGGTAATGGGGCCGCCACGTGGCTCGTTTAGTCTCCACCAATTGCGCTCTCTAAAAACCGTGCGGAGCGGATCGCGAATCATCGTGTCGTATTCATCACGGCCAATCTCTTCCGTCTTTGAAACGCTCAGGCCGACGAGATGGTCGCGCGCGATCCCACGTTTCTGCGCATAGAACTTTGCCAGCTCGATGGACTCGGGAATGTCCTTGTTGAAAACGACAATGGTCGACGGGGCCAGCGGCCTCTCCGCAAACACGGTGGTCGAGAAGCAAGCGAAGAGCACTAACCAGGATCCGGGCCGAAGAAAATGCATTCTACAAATCCAGTTTCAATCCGTCGTAGGCCATACCGACGCCCGTGGGAAGCTCGCTTTCCGCCGCTTGCGAAAGCTCGTGGCAAATGTGGGTGAACAGGGTTCGCCCGGGCCGGACCTGGGCCGATACCTCCAACGCCTGCGAGACAGTGAGATGCGTCGGGTGCGGTCGATGTCGAAGCGCGTCGATGATCAAGACCTTGACCTCCGAAATCTCACGCGCCACCTCATCCGGCACGGCGCTGCAATCGCTCAGGTAGGCAACCAGTTTGTCGCCCCCTCGCGAAAAAAGGTAACCGTTCACCTTCGATCTTCCATGCGGCACTGGCAGAGGCGTGATCGTCGTTTCGCCAAGTTGAAATGGACCATCGATGATGTGAGGCACCGGAACGAGGTAGCCGGGGAAACGGTTGAGGCCGTTAAAGGCAAACTCATAGACACGCGCGAGATCGCGCATGGTTTCGGCGGAGGCGTAAACCGGGATGGATCCCAGATCGTGCGAATAGCGGCGAAGATCGTCGAACCCCATGATGTGGTCCGTATGCGAATGGGTGAAAACGACCGCGTCCAGGCGCCGGATATTTTCGCGCAAGGCCTGGGTGCGAAAATCCGTCCCGGTATCGACCACCCACGCGCACTCGGGTGTCTCGACGTAAATGGAAGAGCGCAAACGCTGATCGCGCGGATCCGGCGAGTGACAAACCTCGCAATCGCACCCGATCGTCGGAACGCCCTGGGAAGTGCCGGTGCCGAGAAAGGTCAGGCGAAGTTGCGACTTTTTGGTTGATCCGGCCGGGGCCGATTGAGAGTTTGAAACGTTCAAGCGCCGCAGCTTCCGCTTTCCTCGTTCATCCCTCAACCTTCATCCTTCAAAAATGCCCGTCACCCTCAGTCTTCTGCGCATCAAGAACCTGGCGCTGGTCGAGGACCTCGAATGGCAGCTCACGCCGGGGTTTACTGCGATTACCGGCGAAACAGGCGCCGGAAAATCGATCATCATCGGGGCGCTCCAGCTCCTCCTGGGCGAACGGACCGACAAATCATTGATCCGGACCGGGACGGAATCCTGTACGGTGGAGGCGGTCTTCGAGGGAGCGGACCTTGCGGAGCTGACTTCGGTGCTGAACGAATCGGGAGTCGAGAGCAGCGCAAGCGAACTGATCGTGAAACGCAGTTTTTCCACGACGGGCACAAACCGACAGTTCATCAACGGTTCGCCCACGACACTTGCGGTTCTCAAAAATCTCGGAGACGAACTGATCGACCTCCACGGCCCCCACGATCATCAATCACTTCTCTCGCCGGAACGGCAGCTTGCGCTTCTCGACGGCTACGCGCATACGGTGGAGATCCTTCGGGAGTTTGCGCACGCCTTCCACAAGCTGCAGGCACTCCACGCCGAACAGATGGAACTGAGCTCGGCTGAATCCGCCCGCGCACAGGAGATCGATCTCCTCCATCATCAGATCGAGGAGATCACCAATGCAAACCTGGTCGCCGGAGAAGAGGAAGAGATCGCGGCACTCTATCGGCTCGCCGCGAACAGCAAACGCCTGCTCGAACTGGCGGGCTCGATCTCGCGTCGCCTTTCGGAAGCGGACGATTCGATTCTGCCCCAACTGGCGGAAACCCAGCGACTGCTGCGCGAGCTGGAGAAAATCGATCCGGACAAGGCAACTCTGGTGGAGGCGCACGCCGCCTGCGTTGTTGAGCTTTCCGAGATCTCCCGTTCGCTCGGACAGTATGCCGAGCAGCTGGATCTCGACCCGGCCCAGCTGGCAGCGTTGGAGGAACGGGTAAATCTTTTCGAAACCTTGAAGCGCAAATACGGCGGCTCGATCGCCGGCGTAATCGGGTTCGGCGAGCGTGCGACTGAACGAATGCGCAGGATCGAGGGACGCGACGCCGAGCTCGAACGTCTCAGGCAGGAGATCGACGCGGTGCGCAGCGAAGTCGAGCGGATTGGACGTGCCCTTCACAAAGCGCGGACGAAAACGGCGCCGCAGCTCACCGAGAGCATTCGCACCAATTTGCGCGACCTCGGTTTTCGCCAATCAGAATTCGAAGTCAGACTGAGCGCGCTCGAAGAAGCTCGCGGGACCGGGTTCGATGCTGTGGAGCTGCTTTTTTCGCCGAATCCGGGCGAGCCGTTGAAGCCGTTGCGGCTGATCGCTTCCAGTGGCGAAATCTCGCGCCTGATGCTTGCGATTAAATCGTCCCTTGCTGGGCAGGATGCGATTCCACTCCTGGTCTTCGATGAGATCGACGCGAATGTCGGCGGTGAAATAGCGAATGCCGTCGGAGTGAAGATGCGAAAACTGGCGGCTGCCCACCAGGTACTTTGCATCACTCACCTGCCTCAGGTGGCCGCCGCCGCCACGACGCAATTCGTGGTGACGAAGGAAGTCATTCAGGGACGGACGCACTCGCGTCTCACGGAAGTCAGCGGAAAAGCACGCCAGGACGAGATCGCGCGCATGCTGGGCGGCAAGAGCGAATCCGCTCTCAAACACGCCGCGACATTATTGAAAGCGCACTAAAGCAGCGGTTCTGGAGAGTACAGGCCGCCAGTCTTCTCGTCTCGGCAGCTTGCTGAGACGCCGGTTGACATTGTGATTGGGCGACTTGCGTCGTCAAGCGTTACCGGCAGCTGCAGGCTGGCGGCCTGCGCTCCCAAAGAGCTGGACAAATCGCTTTTCGGTAGCGCGGGCGCTGCTATAAAAAATCGTGCTCAATTATATCTGGCTCGCGCTCGTGGTCCTCGCCGTGGCGATTGGGGGATGGAATAATCGACTGGGCGAGGTGACGGCAGGCGCGTTCGACGGCGCGAAGACCGCGGTGACAATCGCCCTGGGATTAATCGGTATTATGGCGCTCTGGCTGGGCGTGATGCGACTGGCCGAACGCGCCGGTTTGGTGCAGCAGATCGCGCGCGGTTTGCGGCCAGTCATGCGGCGTCTCTTTCCCGATGTGCCGCCAGAACATCCGGCAATGGGCTCGATGCTGATGAACATGGCGGCCAATATGCTCGGGCTCGGAAATGCCGCCACGCCCCTTGGCTTGCGCGCCATGCGCGATCTCGAACGGCTTAATCCGCGCCCCGGGATCGCGTCAAACGCGATGTGCACTTTCCTCGCGATCAATACCGCATCCGTCCAGTTGGTTCCCACCACCGCAATCGCCCTGCTCGCGGCGGCGGGATCGGTGCGTCCGACGGCAATTGTCGGCACGGCGCTCCTGGCCACGCTCTGCGCTGCCACAGTCGCGATTACCTCGGCAAAGCTTCTGGAGAAACTGCCGTTCTTTCGCGTGCCTGTAGCAGAGGTCGGTAACCCCGGCCGTGATCCAACGACTGCGCCGGCAGGGATCAGCGATCCCGGCTCCAGCGATAACGTCATCGCCGTCGAACCGCGCGGCTGGCGACGCCTCCTTCCGTTTCTCCTCGTGCTCTTCTTCCTCGGCCTTTTCGTCCGGCTGGTTTTTCCGGGCTGGTTCAATCTTCCTGCCGACCCAGGGACCGTTGCGCAAAACGCATTCGTTCGAAGCGTAAACACTCTCTCTGTTCTGGCGATCCCATTTCTGCTCAGTTTCTTTCCGGTCTACGCGGCGACGCGCCGCATCAAGGTTTACGAAGAATTCGTCGAAGGCTCCAAGGAAGGATTCGGCGTAATTCTCAAAATCATTCCGTTCCTGGTGACCATGCTGGTCGCAATCAGCATGTTCAAAGGCGCCGGCGGCATCGATATCCTGACTCGGCTGCTCACGCCTGTTTTAACGCCACTCCAGTTTCCCCCTGATCTGCTCCCGCTGGCGCTGATGCGGCCGCTGAGCGGCAGCGCAACCCTCGCCCTTCTGACCGATATTATTCATCGTCTGGGGCCGGACAATATCGTCAGCCTGATGGCGGCTACGATCTATGGCAGCACCGAGACGACTTTTTATGTCGCGGCGGTTTATTTCGGATCGGTTGCGGTAAAGCAAACCCGCCATGCTATCCCAGCGGGTTTACTGGGAGATTTGGCGGGGATTGTCGCGTCGGTTATCATCTGCCGGGTGGTTTTTGCTTAGACGCTTCCTCCGCCTTCGCCGCTTCCACTTGCTCTCGCCGCCGATTTAGAGGAAGAGTGCCCGCTTCGCGTGAGTAATTTTTCCCTCGCCAGCTGCCTAACAGATTTTCTATCGTCCGCCTGCACATGATTCAGCGCGATTATCTCATTATCGGTAGCGGCATTGGCGGGAGTAGCGCTTGCGAGAGTATTCGCAAGTACGACAAGCGAGGCTCAGTCACGCTCGTCGGCGCCGAAACCTATCATCCTTATAAGCGCTGGATGCTCTCAAAGGGCTTTTTGCGCGACAAGATTGCGCCCTTGAAAAAGATGCCAGTCCTGGACCCGCACTGGTACGAAAACCACAAGATCGAGACTCGCTTCGCCGCAATGGTGACGCAGATCAATATCGATCGGCGGCTCGCGGTCCTGGGCAATGGCGAGACGATTGAGTTTAACAAGGCCTGCCTGGCTATGGGCAGCCGGCCGGTGCGGCCGCCGGTCGCCGGCGTCGGCCTGGGCAACGTGATTTATCTCCGGACGATTCGGGATGCCTTGGCCCTGCGCGAGATGGCGTCGCTCGAAAAGGCGATTGTGGTGGTGGGCGGTGGGCTCCTCGCCTGCGAAGCCGCGGCGAGCCTGCGCCAACTGAAATTCAAGGTGAGCATAATGCATCGCAAT
>JBBRMO010000093.1:0-7521 GCA_038230815.1 Chthoniobacterales bacterium | reverse complement strand
GAATAAAAGCTCGTGGGTAAATCGAAAGCGGGTGCAAACCGTGTTTCGGCGGAGAAGGTTGGCAAAGCAATCGCCGAACGCCTGCTCTCGAAGAAGGTGGACAAAGTCATCTTCGATCGCGGCGGCTTCCTCTATCACGGCAAAGTGAAAGCCCTCGCGGATGCGGCGCGCGAAGGCGGATTGAAATTTTAGAACATCATGGCACAGCAACACAGCGGTGGCGGACGACGGCAGGAACGCCAGACGGACAGGAGTTCAGCAGCGCGGGGCGACACGACCGAGAAGGTAGTGTTCATCAATCGTTGCGCGAAGGTCGTTAAAGGCGGCCGGCGTTTCAGTTTTAGCGCGTTGATCGTAGCGGGCGATCACGATGGCCAGGTCGGCGTCGGTTTCGGCAAGGCCAACGAAGTAGCGGAGGCAATCCGGAAAGCTTCGGAAGCCGCTCGCAAATCGATGGAGAAAATGTCGCTCCACGGGAATACGATTCCGCATGAGACAATTGGCGAGTTTGGAGGCGGTCGCGTTTTATTGCGCCCGGCTTCGCCTGGAACCGGGGTCATTGCCGGTGGCGGCGTGCGCGCGGTGGTGGAAGCAGTTGGGATTCGCGACGTCCTCGCGAAATCTTTGGGCTCCAGCAACCACTCGAACGTGGTTAAGGCGACGATCGCAGCGCTTCGGGCTTTGCGCCGGCGCGATGAAATTTTGAAGTCCCGAGGGATTCGGGTGACAGAGCGAAAGGAAGAGCCGCAGTCATGATCCGGCTCAACAACATGCGGACGCGGCCGGGCTCGAAACACCGGGTGAAACGCCTCGGTTGCGGCGAAAGCTCCGGCCACGGCAAGACGAGCGGCAAAGGCCACAAGGGCCAGAAGGCGCGTTCGGGCGGGAGCATTCGCCTGGGATTCGAAGGCGGTCAGATGCCGCTCATCCGGCGTTTGCCCAAGCGCGGTTTCAATAACGCTGCTTTCCACAAGAATTACGCGATCGTAAACCTGAGCGACCTGAGTTCCCTCAAGGAGGGCACGATCGTGAACGAGCAAATGCTGCGCGCGGCGAAACTGCTTCGCGGCCACGGGGCCGGGCTGAAGATTCTCGGGGACGGCGAAGTGAAACACGCGCTCACGATCGAGGCAGACAAGGTCAGCGCTTCGGCCCGGGAGAAAATCGAAAAGGCCGGGGGCAGCGTAACTTTGCGGCAAAAACCAGTCCAGGGTCCGCGTGATGCCGATCGGGCAAAGCCAGCAACGGAGGCTGCGGAAAACGATTCGACGGCCAAGCCAAAAGCGAAGCGGAGCAAGAAACCAGCGGCGGAGGAAAAAGGGCCGGCCAAGTCTGCCTCCAAGAAGAAACCGCGAAAGAGTTAGCGTCTTGCGGTCCAACACCAGGTTTTAGTCGATGGTTTCGGCGTTCTTAAATTCGGTCAAGATACCGGAACTCCGGCGGCGCATTCTGTTTACGCTGGCTGTGATCGTGATCGTGCGCCTCGGCGCTGCGATTACCACTCCCGGCGTGAACCAGTCCGTCCTGCAGGAGTGGTTCCGCCATTCGCTTACCGAAAAATCGGGCGGAAATTTCACCGCAATGCTGAACCTGTTCAGC
Source organism: Chthoniobacterales bacterium (assembly GCA_038230815.1). GTDB lineage: Bacteria > Verrucomicrobiota > Verrucomicrobiia > Chthoniobacterales > UBA10450 > AV80. The sequence continues at coordinate 5,922 of JBBRMO010000093.1, read as the reverse complement.
GGCGGCGCGCTGGAAAACTGCGCGATCTTCTCCCTCGGCATCATGCCTTACATCAGCGCGTCGATCATGATGCAGCTGCTGACCGCAGTTATTCCGCAGCTGGGACGGCTGGCGAAGGAAGACGGCGGCCGGCAGAAGATCATGCAGTACACGCGCTACATGACGGTGATCCTCTGCATCGTGCAGGGATACCTCTACGCCGTTTCCTTTCAGCACCCGGAATCCGCTCCGCTCCTCACCGGAATTACGGACACGATCGCCAAGCTTGGGATTCCACTGGTGGAGGACCTGGGCATGGCCTTCCGGATCATCACTGTCATCTCCCTGACCACCGGGACGTTGTTTCTCATGTGGCTGGGCGATCAAATTACCGAACGGGGCATCGGCAACGGAATTTCGCTTATCATCACGATCGGTATCGTCGCGCGGCTGCCCGCTGCGCTCGTGCAAGCCTGGAAAACTTTTGTTCCAACCGCGGAGAATGGCGCGAGTCCGGCCAATCCAGCGATCCTGGTGGCAATGATCCTGTTCCTGTTCATCGTGATCGCCGGAGTGGTAGCCATTACGCAGGCAGTGCGAAAAATCACGGTGCAATACGCGAAGCGCGTTGTCGGCCGAAAGATGTACGGCGGACAGACGCAGTACATGCCGTTGAAAGTGAATTACGCGGGCGTCATGCCGATCATCTTCGCCTACGCACTCCTGATGTTCCCGAGCATGATTGTCGGTTATGCATTTCCGGTTTCACGCACGGCCCGGACGATCGCGCAGGCGCTCTCGAACGGCTGGCCCCATTACGCGGTCCTCGCCGGCATGATTTTTTTCTTCAGTTATTTCTGGGTGGCCACGCAATTTCAGCCGACGCAAATCGCCGACGACCTCAAGAAATACGGTGGCTACATTCCTGGGGTACGGCCGGGTAAACCGACGGCCGAGTTTCTTGATTACACGATGACGCGGCTGACCTTTGCGGGCGCGATTTTCCTCACCCTGATTGCGATCCTGCCGAGCCTGCTCAGTCAGGCATTGCAGGTTCCAACCATTACCGCGCAATTTTTCGGCGGCACCAGTTTGCTCATTATCGTCGGCGTAATTCTCGACACGATGCGGCAGGTGGAGACACACCTGATTCAACGGCATTACGACGGTTTCCTTCGCAAGGGGCGCATTCGTGGTGGCCGTTTCGATCGCGCCAGCTACGCCCGGGGCGAGGCGGCGCGGAGCACCACCTTGATGTGGCTCTATGTCGGCATTGCGATCCTGGTCATCGGCGGAGTGGCGGTCTTCCTCTACGGGCATTAAGTGAAAAGACGACTCGTGCTCCTGGGCGCGCCGGGTTCCGGAAAAGGAACTCAAGCCGAGATGATCACTCGGCACTTCGGTATTCCGGTAACGTCACCGGGCGCCATCCTGCGGCGGGAGCGCGACCTGGGAACGGAGCTCGGGTTGGAGACCGCCGGGATTACGGAGCATGGCGGCCTGGTCTCCGACGACATTATTGTCCGGCTCATTGAGGATTGGCTCCGGCTCCACGGGAGCCACGGTTTTGTTTTCGACGGATTCCCGCGCACCATCCCACAGGCGGAGAGCCTGCAAAGCATTCTCGCGCGCCATCGGACGCCGCTCGATCTTGCGCTCTGGCTCGATGTCTCTGAAAAAACCGTCGGCGAACGAATCGCGAGCCGGCTCCAGTGTCAGGGCTGCGGATTTACGACGAGCCTGAGCAGCGCGAGTTTTTCCGAGCGGCCGGTCTGCCCTTACTGTGATGGTCCGCTCGTGCGTCGAAACGATGATGGCGTGGAGGTCCTCAAGCATCGGCTCGAGGAGTTCAACGCCAAGACCCAGCCGCTGGCCGAGTTTTACCAGAAAGCGGGCGCATTGCGAAAGATTGATGGAAACCGCGATCGTGAGGCGGTCTTTGGCGAGATCTCGCGGCTGATCGAACAATCGGCATGATCCCGATCAAGAGCCCGAAGGAGATCGATCGGATGCGGCTGGCCTGTCGCACGGCGAGCGAGGTCCTCGATCGCGTAACCGAGCTCGTCCGTCCGGGCATTTCGACCAAGGAAATAGATCAGGCCGCCGCGGATCTGATGCACGAGGCCGGGGTTCAAAGCGCTTTTCTTGGATACCGGCTCGGACACCGGGTTTTCCCAGGGAATATTTGCATTTCTTTGAACGACGAGATTGTTCACGGGATCGGGAGTCAGCGCCGGATTCAATATGGCGACGTTGTGAAACTCGATATCGGGGTGGTTCAGGATGGCTGGGTAGGGGACACCGCCTTTACGGTCCCGGTCGGAATGATTGACGAACGCACGGAGCGACTGCTGCGGGTGACGGAGGTGGCGTTGCGGCGTGCGATTGGAATGATGCACGAGGGCGTCCGCCTGGGCGATGTCTGCGCAACCATCGAGGAAATTGCCGTGCGCGACGGGTTTAACGTGGTGAGGGAATTCGTGGGCCACGGCGTCGGCCGAAAATTGCACGAAGAGCCGCAGGTGCCTAACTACGGCAAGCGTGGGAGCGGACCGCGTTTAAAGGCCGGTATGACCCTGGCGATCGAGCCGATGATCAATTCCGGCGCGGCAGCCGTCAAACTCCTCGACGATGGCTGGACAGGTTGTACGGCGGACGGGATGCCGTCGGCCCATTTCGAGCACACGGTTCTTATCACCCGAGAAGAACCGGAAATCCTGACATGGCGCGGAAAGACACAGTTGAAGTAGAGGGCTCGGTCGACGAGCTCCTTCCCAATTCCATGTTTCGCGTCGCGTTGCCGAGAGGGCACGAGGTTCTGGCCACATTTCAGGAAAAATGCGGCTGCACTTCATTCGTATCTTGCCAGGCGAGAAAGTTATGCTAGAGGTTTCCCCCTACGATTTGTCGAAGTGGCGGATCACCTACCGCCAGGAGTGACACGCGGAATTGACTCCGCGTTTTTCGTTTCGCCAAATCCTTGAGTTATGAAAGTTCGACCATCAGTAAAAAGACTTTGTGTAGCGTGCAAGATCGTGAAGCGGAAGAATGTTGTCCGCGTGATCTGCACGAATCCGCGGCATAAGCAGCGGCAGGGTTAACCATCGATTTATATGCCAAGACTTTTGGGAGTTGAAATACCGGCGGACAAGCGGATCGAGGCGTCGTTGACCTATATTTATGGCATTGGGCCGAGCACCGCGAAGCGGGTGCTGGAACAAACCAACATCGACCCCAACCTGCGGGCGAAAGATCTTACCCCTCACCAGATCAACGAAATTATCCAGATGATCACCGGCAACAAGATGCTGATCGAAGGCGATCTGCGCCGGGAGTTGCAGAGCAACTTGAAACGGCTCCAGGCGATCAATTGTTATCGCGGTATCCGGCACCGGCGCGGCCTCCCGGTTCGCGGTCAGCGCACTTCGACGAACGCGCGCACTCGCAAGGGGCCTCGCAAGACCGTCGGCGTCATCCGCAATAAGGATGCAAAGGCCGGCAAGGTTTAACGCTTAAGGACTTTCAGCCATGGCAGAATCCGACGAAAAAAAACCCGCCGCGAAGGCAAAAACTTCGAAGGCAAAAGCAGCCGATCCGGAGGCCACGGAAACTCCGGCCCCGGAAACTCCCACTCCAATTTCCGAGACTCCTGGTGCAGCCACAGAAACGGCTCCGGCCGTGGTGACTGCCGCCGCCGACGCTCCCGCCAAGCCGGCCAAGAAACCGGCGAAAGCGAAAAAAGAAGAGGCCGCGCCCGTTGAGCCGCCGAAGGAAAATCTTTCGTTGGATCCGAACGATGTCGAGAAACCCAAGATCGTTAAGGCCAAGGGAAGCAAGAACATTCACACCGGCATTGCGCACGTTCTTTCCACTTTCAACAATACCATCGTCACGATCACCGACCTCAAGGGGAACGTGATAGGCTGGTCGAGCGCCGGCAAAGTCGGGTTCAAAGGCTCGCGTAAGAGCACCGCTTACGCCGCCCAAATGGTAGCGCAGGATGCGTCCCGCCAGGCCATGGGCCACGGCCTGAAGGAAGTCGAAGTCTTGGTCCGCGGCCCCGGCGCCGGCCGGGAATCCGCCGTCCGCGCGCTCCAGGCCATCGGTCTCGATCTGACCGTCATCCGCGACGTCACCCCCGTTCCACACAATGGCTGCCGCCCGCCGAAACAGCGTCGCGTCTGAGTTTTCCACTTCGTAACTTACTTTCCTTCTCATGGGCAGATATACCGGACCGAAAACAAAAGTGAGCCGCCGCTACGGTGTGCCGCTCTTTGGACCAGCCAAAGCGCTCGAGCGAAAAAATTATCCTCCCGGCATGCATGGGCCGAAGGGCTCACGACGAAAGCAATCCGATTACGCGATCGCTTTAGGCGAGAAGCAGAAGCTTCGCTATCAGTACGGTCTGCTCGAGAAGCAGTTTCGCCGGATTTTCCAAAGCGCTCTGCGCAAGCGCGGCGTCACGGGCGAAACCCTCCTCCAGCTCTTGGAGACGCGCCTCGATAACGTTGTCTTTCGCCTCGGTCTCGCGAATACGCGCAGCGGCGCGCGGCAACTGGTTTCACACGGCCACGTCCAGGTCAATGGCCGGAATGTAAACATCGCTTCCTACAACGTGAAAGCCGGCGACGAAGTCATGGTGAAAGACAAGCCAAAGTCCCGCCAGCTCGCCCTTCGCAATCTCGAGCTCACCCAGATCGCCCCCGTTCCGGACTGGCTCGTTGCGAACCGAGACGCGTTGAGTGGCAAAGTTTCGCGCATCCCCAATCGCGACGAGATGCAGCCGATGGTCAATGAACAGTTGATCGTCGAATTGTATTCCCGGTAGTCACTCGCCGCTCACCGCGGCGAACGCTGCTAAATCTCCAGGAGTTCGAGCGCTTTGCTGTAACTGCGGCGTTGGAGAAAGTGACGAAGCTGAGGATCGATCGCGGGAGGAAGGCTCTTCTCGAGTCGCTCGATCCTTTCGGAAACGGCGCGGAGCCGTTCGATATGCCGATCTGAATCCTGACGGCTCTCTTGGTCGCCAATGATCACAAGTCGTTCCCGAAGGGCGGCGGCCAACTCGATTAACGTTGCATCCATCGGGAAAAGCTTGAAACGGGGAACGCTTTGGCGCAAGCGTCCATTATGAGCGATGCACCGCCGAAGAGAATTCTGATCGTGGACGACGACGTGGCGTTAATGCGCGTGATGAGGGAAGCGCTCACCTCGTTTTTGCGCTGTGAGGTGGATACTTCTCCCAGGCCCGAATACGGCTTCGAGCTGGCCCTGAAGAAGACCTACGATCTGATGCTCTTTGATTTTCAGATGCCGATGATAGATGGAGCGATGCTCTTTTTTTTGATCGGGAAGGTTTATAATCATTCCGTCCCTCCCCGGATCGTGCCCCCGCTGCTCCTGGTGACCGGGAAAGGCGACGAAAAACGAGCCCAGGAACTCCTTCAGGAGGCGGGAGTGCGCGGATTAATCCCGAAGCCGTTTGCGATCAATCGTCTGATCGAAAAAGTGAAGGAAAGCGTACCGGGAATTGAACCGACGGACGCGGCCTAAGGTTGATCGTGCCGGGAAAAAGGGCATCGCGCGACGGAGCGCACGATCCATCTCGGGAGTGCACCCTGGAGAAAGGATCCGCCTAGCGGCCGGCTTCTTCGATGAGTTGGCGCCGGGCTTCGATCCAGTCGTGAGCCGAATCGCCGGGAAGCGAAAGTTTGTGCCGGCGCTCGGCGAGGAAATAGGCGCGAAGCCGAATCTCGTCGTCGGAGGGTTCGCGGAGGGGAGAAGACGCTGATGCTTTCCGACTGCTCTTCGTTTTCTTCGCAGCGTTTTTTTTTGCCTTTGGCTTGTCGGCAGCCGAACGCGGCTTCATTTTCGGCGCGGCGGTTTCGCTTCCATTGACGGGGGCAGAGTTTGAGGCCGCAACGTCCGTTGGAATGTTTTTCG
>JBBRMO010000092.1:0-7559 GCA_038230815.1 Chthoniobacterales bacterium | reverse complement strand
GGCCTCACGGTCATCGCCGCCATCATGTTCCTTCTTATGCCCATGTTCGCCGCCAAGGAACTCGCGCCCACGGAAGACCAGGGAATCATCTTCGGCATCATGACGAGCTCCGCCAATGCGACCATTGAGCAAACTTCCATGTTCTCCGATGCCGCGGGCAAAGTCTTTCAAAGTTTCCCGCAAACCGATTTCACTTTCCAGATCACCAATCCCGGCGGCGGCTTTGCCGGCATGGTGCTGAAACCCTGGGACCAGCGCAAGGAGACCGCGTTCGAGTTGATGCCACAGGTCCAGGCCAAACTCGGCACCATCCCCGGGATCGAAATGTTTCCGGCCATGCCTCCTGCGCTGCCCGGCGGCGGCACTTTCCCGGTCGAGATCGTCCTGCTTTCGACCGAGGAGCCGGAACGCATGCTCCAGTTCGCGAAGCAGCTCCAGGCCAAGGCAATGGAGAGTAAAAAATTCTACTTCCCGCCCATCATCGATACCAAGATCGACCAGCCCCAGGCGGAGGTGGTGCTCGATCACGACAAGGTCGCCGCCCTCGGCCTCAACCTCCAGGATGTCGGCGCCGATCTCTCCGCCATGTTCGGCGGCAATTACGTCAACCGCTTCAACATTGCCGGACGCGCTTACAAAGTAATTCCGCAGATCAAACGCGAGGATCGCCTGAACCCGAGCCAGCTTAACGACGTTTACGTCACCGGCCCGAACGCGAAGCTCATCCCGCTCAGCACCATTGCCACCCTCCGCGAGAAGACCGTGCCGCGCTCTCTCAATCGTCTCCAGCAGCTCAACTCTGTCACCATTAGCGGCGTGTCCGGCATGCCCCTCGATCAGGCGCTCAAGTTCCTCGAAGGCGAAGCCGCGAAAATCCTGCCTAAAGGATATACCATCGATTACACCGGCGAATCGCGTCAGCTCCGCGTCGAAGGCGACAAATTCCTGCCCGCGTTCCTCCTTGCCGTCACCCTCATCTTTCTCGTCCTGGCCGCGCAATTTAACAGTTTCCGCGATCCCTTCATCATCCTGCTCGGCTCCGTCCCGCTCGCTCTTTTTGGCGCGATGATTTTTATGTTCGAAAAATCGCCGAACCCGAACATGAAATTCTTCACCAACGCCTGGACGACCAGCTTTAACATTTACTCACAGGTCGGCCTCGTTACGCTTGTCGGCCTCATTTCCAAGAACGGGATTCTCATCGTCGAGTTCGCGAACAAATTGCAACAGACCGGTCTCAGCAAGATAGCCGCGGTCGCGGAAGCCGCGCGCGTTCGGCTCCGGCCGATCCTGATGACCAGCATCGCAACAGTCGCGGGTCACATGCCGTTGGTCTTCGTGACCGGCGCGGGCGCGAAAGCGCGAAATTCGATCGGTCTGGTGCTGGTGGGCGGGATGACGATCGGGACCATCTTCACTCTTTTCATCGTGCCATCGCTCTACGTGTTGATTGCCAAGACGCACAACGAAGGCCACGAAGACGAAGCCGAGACGGAGACGGAGACGGAGACGGAGCTCGCGCCCGAGTCTGCCGATGCTCCCGAGCCGGCCCTGGCGCGGGACGGCGATCTCGACTGGCGACCGGCATAGGGCGGCGCCAGCGCGAATGCGGGAGGGCCTTTGCGGCTCGACTAATCGCGCGCACAGTTCCTCCATTTTCGCAGCGACCGCAGCGCGCGATGGCTCTTCGGTGGATCGAGCGCTCCGTCGCGCGGCGCCCTTTAGGTGGATCGAGCGCTCCGTCGCGTAAACGGTGATCGAAATACCTCTCCTGCCACATGATTCCGTGCTTATGCGTCTGGTAGCGTTTCCATTCGCCCGTGACGCGACTCATTGATTTATCTCTGGCGAACGAAAGGAGCGCGTGAATATGGTCGGGCATCAGCAAAAACGCCGTGACATACCAGCGTTTCGTTACTTCCTAAAATCTTGCCGACCTCACTAACAATTCAGCGATCGGTGAAGTGATCAAGGTTGGTTGCGGTGTCGTCCGCTCCAGCGCGATGCGGATATGAAAGAGCGCGCCCGGTTGCACCCAATCAGGAACGGTGTGGTGCATCTTTAAGGGGAATCCGCGGTAAAACATGGGGGGCCGTGCGCTCGGCCGCGCGGTCTCGTAGGTGGCAAGCACCCGACTCAGGGCCGTGTTTCTCGAGGCTGCTCGATTTCCTTCGCTTCGATCGGCACCGCGTGTTCGCTCGTCTGGACGCGGCGTCCGGCCTGGTTCGCATACACCTGGGTGAACTCAGCCCCAAAGAGCAGAATTTGCGACGAATAATAAATCCAGAGCAGCAACGTGATGAGCGAGCTGGCCGCGCCGTAGGCCGACGCCGCGGCTCCGCTCCCGAGATAAATCCCGAGTCCCCATTTCCCAAGTCCGAACAAAAAAGCGGTCATGGCTGCGCCGACCCACACATCCCTCCACCGGATCTCGGCATCCGGTAAAAACTTGAAGATCATCGCGAAAAGAAGGACGACGACCGCGAAATCGAATACGAGATAGGCAGAAACGGCGAGGGCGAGGCCGCCGGGCAAAGCGCTTTGAACGTAATGACTGAAGGCCTTGAGGAGCGCCTCGATCGTAAGCGAGACCAACAGGAGAAAGAAAACTCCGCCGAGCATCGCGAACGAAACAAAACGGGCGCGGAGAAAGGACGCAATTCCCCGACCGGGCTTCGCCTTCACGCCCCAGATTGTGTTCAACGCATCCTGTAACTGCCCGAAGACGCCGCTCGCGCCGAAGATAGCCAGGGCGATCCCTACCACGGTCGCGATCGTACTCTTCCCCGGCTTCGACGCTTCCTGGGCAATGTCGGTTACGACTTGCACTGCGCTCTTATCGAGAAAATATCCCATCTGTTCCGTGACCCGGCTCCAGGCTCCCGCGGGATCTTCCCGAAAAAGGACGCCGATGATGGCGAGCAGGATGAGCACAAGCGGCGCGAGCGAGAATACGGTGTAATAGGCAAGCGCAGCTCCGAGCTGAGGCGCCTTATCATCTATCCACTCCGACGCCGTCTGTTTCAGCAGATCAAAAGCCTTGGCGAAAAATGATCGGCGCTTGGATTTCCTGGTGTCCATATCAATCGTCGCTACCGATTCGCAGCGCGACTGCCGGAAGGACGGAACCGAATTGCTGGATCGAGCGCTCCGTCGCTCCATGACAAGTGGTCCGACAAAAGCCGGGACTTGGTAAACATCGAGCGACGGAGCGCTCGATCCACCCGGGGAACATCGCGCGACGGAGCGCACGATCCACCTACACCGCCTGACCTTCTCCCATTCTCTCCCACTCCGCAGTGAGACGCTCCAAATCGGCGGTGACCGTGAGCAACTCGCGATTCAATTGCGTCGCGGCGCCACCCCGCTCGTAGGTCTCGGGCTTCTCCAATTCTTCGGTCAGCTCTTTCTGGCGACCTTCGAGTTTGAGAATTTGCATCTCAAGATCCCGGACCCTCTTTTCATGATCGCGCTTGATCTTCGCCTCGGCCTTGCGCTCTTCGGAAGCCGCCCGACGCTGCTCACGCGATTCGCGCATTCCGGGTTTGTTGTAGCCGGAATCGGCGATCCCGGTCTGCGTCTTCTTCCCATTACGGCTGGGATCACCGATCCCAGCTACCGGTTGCGCGTTAGAAAGCTTTTCACCGCTGGTTAATGCGGCGCGAGCCGAGGTCGCCTGAGACTTATCCAGGTAATAATCGTAGTCGCCGGCGTATGAGGTCAGCTTTCCCGCATTGATGTGCAGGACCGTCTGCGCCACCGCGCGAATGAAATAAACATCGTGGCTGATAAAGATCAGCGTGCCTTCATACTGACCCAGGGCGCCGACCAGCGCATCGATACTGCCCACGTCCAGATGGGTCGTGGGCTCGTCCATTAAAAGCAGGTTAGGCGGATCAAGGAGTAACTTCACGAGGGCAAGGCGCGTCTTTTCTCCGCCACTCAGGACGGCGGTCGTCTTGAAGACATCGTCGCCCCGAAAGAGAAACGAACCGAGCACCGTGCGGGCGACCTGTTCCGAAACCGGATTCGGCATGTCGCGCGCCGTTTCAAGCACGGTCATTTTGGCGTCGAGCATATCGACTCGATATTGGGAAAAATATCCCACCTTCACATTGTGCCCGAGTTCTCTCTCGCCGCCCTGGACCGGCAAGACTCCCGCCAGCAGTTTGAGCAACGTCGATTTGCCGGCGCCGTTCGGGCCGACGAGCACGGTGCGTTGTCCCCTCTCTGCTTCGAAGTTCAGGCCGCGATAGACCACAAGATCGCCATAGGCGTAATCGACCTCCTCCAAATTAATCACTCGATGCCCGCTGCGCGGCGGCTGCGGGAAACGGAAGTGGACTGTTTTCTCGCGCGAAACCGGCGCCTCGATCTTCTCCATTCGATCGATCTGTTTCAATTTGCTTTGGGCCTGCGAAGCCTTGCTGGCTTTGGCGCGAAAGCGATCCGCGAAGAGCTGGAGCGACGCGATTTCCTTCTGCTGATTCTTGTAGGCCGAGAGCTGCTGCTCTTCCCGCGCCACTTTTTGTTCGACGTAGCTGTCCCAATTCCCGCGGTAACGATTGAGACGGCGATGCGCGATCTCGATGATGGAACCGACGAGTTGGTTCAGGAATTCGCGATCGTGCGAGATCATCAGGATCGCGCCGGGATAGTTCGTCAGGTAATCCTGGAACCAGACGAGCGATTCGAGATCGAGATGGTTTGTCGGTTCGTCGAGAAGAAGCAGCTCCGGTTCCTGAACCAGCAAACGAGCAAGATGCGCCCGCATCACCCAGCCCCCGCTCAGCGTTTTCGCCGGCCGATCAAAATCCGATTCGCGAAAAGCGAGGCCTGCGAGGATGCGCTTGGCCTTGGGCTCGAGCTGCCATCCGCCGTGCTCATCGAACGAATGAAGCGCTTCGTGATGCTCCGCCGAATCCTCGGGAGTCGATCTCAGGATGCGTTGTGCTTTCGCCAGTTCCGGTGAAGCGGAACAGGCAAGTTCCAGGACTGTTTCCTCGCCGGCCGCGGCATGCTCCTGCGGGAGAAATCCCACCGTGGCCGATTTTTCCAGCGAGACCCGGCCTTCATCCGGCGACGCTTCGCCCAGAATAAGAGAGAAGAGGGTTGATTTCCCGGCGCCGTTTGGCCCGACAAGGCCGACCCGATCGCCACGATTTACCTGTAACGACGCCTCTTCAAAGAGGACGCGTCCGGCAAAAGCCTTCGTAACTTGAGAAATCGTGAGCATGCAAGCGGTCGCGAATGTCGCGAATTCGCGCCGTCACGCAAGCCGAGGCTCGGCTCGACCGAGGATGGCCGTTGTGGGCCGCGATAAGGTGGATCGCGCACTCCGCCGCGCGATGGCTCGTAGGTGGATCGGGCGCTCCGTCGCGCGATGTTAATAATAGCCCCGAAAGCGTTCGGGGCGTGGCGTTGACATCGAGCGGCGGAGCGCTCGATCGACCTATTCTCGCTTATTTCCGCTCATCGTCCCACGCCTTTGAGAGACGGGAAGTCGGGACCGCTGGAATCGCCAGGCCAGCCGCGGCGTAGTGGGAAGTATCGTTGAACAGGGTCAGGCGAGCGCTCACGGCGTCCTTGAAGTCGACAATGTTCAGGGCCGCCGGGTTTTGATCCAGAGTATCACGGTAGCGGCGCGGATCGAATCCGATCATGGAGCTGACCAAAAGCCGGATCGTGGCTTTATGGGAAACGACTAAGACATTTTCCGCTGCGTGCTGGCGGACGATGTCCATCAAGACGGGTAACGCTCGGGCTGTGACCGCGAGACCGCTCTCGCCGCCAACGGGAGCAAATGTATATGGATCCTTTTCCCAAGCTGCGGCTTCGTCCGGGAAAGCTTTTTCGACTTCCTTCCGCGTCATCTGCTCCCAACGGCCATGCGAAATTTCGCGCAACCCGTCACGCGTCTGCACTTCCAAGCCGTGGGGATCTGCCAGGATCTGCGCTGTCTCGACTGTCCTTCCCAGGGGAGAGGCATAGATCGCGGCGATCTTTTCTCCCGCGAGCCGAACCGCCAGACGCCGAACCTGTTCCCGACCTTCATCCGAAAGCTCGACATTGGTGGCGCCGGCAAACCGATCTTCCGCCGTCAGCACAGTGGCGCCATGTCTAACCAAAAAGATTCGTGCATGCATGAACGGCTTTGCCTGTCCCCGGGGAGAATCGAACTCCCATTTAAGGTTTAGGAAACCCTCGTTCTATCCGTTGAACTACGAGGACGCAAAGCCAAAAGATCGACCGCCTCGACAGTATCTCGCGGCGGCGTCCGGCGTCCAATTCATTCAGGTCGATCAGGAAGACTCGCGACACTCGGCTTTTCGACGGGGATAAATCCAAAATCTCGCGAAAGATTAAATCAAAATTGAATTACGCCCGCACCACTTTCCTCTAGTTACCATCTTTCTTTGGGGCAAGCCCGGCGACAATTGTTTCAAAACAAGGATCCCCGCGCAGCGGATCCCAGAAAGGATGCAACCGTAACTCACCATAGCTCACGGATGCAGGAATCGAGAGGGTGCTCGCAAGTTGCTTGCAAGCCTGATCCTTCTCTCCGGTCCACGCATAGATTATGGCGAGGAACGTCCGGACGCGGAGTCCGTTCAACGCGTCTCGTTCGAGCGGGAGAAGCTCCACGGCACGACGCCCCTCGCGCAAGGCGTCGTCCTTTCGTCCGAGGGCAGCGTCAATCAGGCCGAGCACGCAGAGCCCGGGACCCTGTTCACCTTGCGATCGGATCGCCTCCTCCTGCTGCGCGCGAGCGGTCATGAAGGCGGCTTGCGCCGCCACGGCTTTCCCTTGCATCCGCGCCACGAGGCCTTCGCCGAATTCACGACTAAAAAGGATAGCATCCGGACCAAACGTATTACCTCCCAAGGCCGCGAGCGCGCGGCTAGCAGAGACTGCGTCCCGCTCGCATAAAGCGAGGTATAACCAACTGTCCGCGACGCCCTCTGCCGTCGTAGCATTTTTCGCGACAACTTCATCCATCACGGCATGGAGCGGACGAGTGTCGGCCTGCCAATCGAGATTCACTTGAGCGCGCGCCACCCTTGTTTCCAGGGCCACGTCGGCCGGAACGATCGCGAGAGCACGATCAAGGACTGTTGCCATCTCCGGATATCGGCGAAACGCGCCATAGCTCAGCGCGATCTCCTGAAGGATTTCGAAGTTCCGCGGATCGAGCTCACTCGCTCGCTCGAGATTCTCCAATCCTTCCTTCTGCCTGCCCTGGCGCCGGTCGATGTAACCAGTCAGCTCCAGGACCCGCGGGTCGTCGTCCCGTAAAGTCCGGCGGGCAATCGCGATTTCCGCCCGAGCTCCGTCGTAGTCAAAATATCCGCAGTACAGATGTTGCGCCCTGGCCAGGTGCGCCTCGCCGCTCTCAGGAGCGAGCTTCAACGCGCTCGTCACCGCGGCCTCGGCTAACGCGCGTCGCGCCGGCGTCGGGTCGATGCCATAAAAGTAAATATAATCGTGCACGCCGGCCAATTCGCAGTAGGCAGCTACGAAAAGCGGGTCTAGAACCACCGCTTCATCCAGCAGATGCG
>JBBRMO010000091.1:0-7628 GCA_038230815.1 Chthoniobacterales bacterium | reverse complement strand
CTGCCCGGCGTGATCGCGGTCCTGGCGGCGGGTGTTTGTTGGGCCATGAGAAAGCGGCAAAATTACGCTTGGCGAAATGAAATGACCAGCGACCATTTCTCAATGGCCGCGCAACTTTGGTGCGGGGCCGGTTTAGAATACGAATAGATGAATGCGAAACTGACTTACTTCCTCGTTCCGGCCCTGGCTTGCGTCTCCCAATTCGGGCCCGTCATCCTCGCCCAGCAGCCGCCGGATCGACCGGACCGGCCTTTCCGTCAGCTCCAGAACGAACGCCGGGCGCGACTCCTGGCGAATCTGACCGAAGACGAACGCACCAGGCTCCGGGCAGCTCATCAGAAGGCCATGAGCGATCCAGCGGTGCAGGCTGCGCGGGAGAAACTGAAACAGGCGCGGCGAGAGTTTCGGGAAGTGCTGCGGCCGGCCTTGCTGAAAGCGGACCCGTCTATCCAGGCAATTCTCGACAAGCTGCGTCCTGAAAAGGCCGATCGGTCGGATCGACCGTAAGCCGCGCCGCTTCCTTTGGAGGGACGACCTCTGTATCGTCCCCAATAGCGGCCGGGACAACGCCCGTTCCTCCAATGGGAGGTTAGAAATTTCGCGCGACCAGCCGGTCGCCGACAGCTTCTCCCCTCTCGGCATAACCGCCCGCGAAATCCATGCTGCACATGGTTCCGAACCGGGCATGACGACCGAACGCAGCGCCCGCGTAGTTGAAGCCCGGATTGAAAATGTTTTTCCGGTGTTTCCGCGTCGGCAAGCCGTCGTCGATAATCAGCGCCAGGACAACATCGCGCGCGGATGACTTGCCGTATGAAATATTTTCGCCCCAGCCGCCACTGAAACTGCCGTAGCGCGCGATTCGCTGGCCGGCATGGCTGCGATCCCGGCCTTCGTGACCAAAGCCGCCCCCTGCCTGGTCCGCACAATGATCTGCCGCTGCGCGGCTCATTCCTCGCGAGGGAGAGAGCGGACGAAGCGCTTCGGCCGTTTGCAGGAAACGAATCGCCTCGTCGAGAGCGCCAGTCCCTTCTTTGATTCGAATCGTGGTATGGCCCGGGAGGATCAAAACGCTACCCCTCATCCCGCTCCGTAATTCTTTGATGAAAGTCGCGTAGAGTGTCGGGTTTTGACGGGCGAGATTTATCTCGCGAATCACGGCGCGCCCGGAGGCGGAATCGGTCTCATCTTCAGCCGCAAAGACGGAGATCGCGGCGAAAACAGAGAGGAACAGCGCGATAGAAAAGGAGCGACGCATTATGGTAATTATAAGCAGCTGCGGTGCCATCCTCCTTCCCCGGAATGCCGCCGCTCACGCCGCCGAAATCGCGTCGAACATCCAGTTGACACCCCTCGCCCTCACCCGTAGTTTCCGAACCCTTTCCGCTGCCCATGAAGACCTTTTCCGCAAAAGCAAACGAAGTCGCCCGCAAGTGGTGGATTATTGACGCCAAAGATCAGATCCTCGGCCAGGTCGCCGTCAAGGCCGCCAAACTTCTTCGGGGCAAGGAAAAGGCGATCTACACGCCCCATGTTGATACCGGCGATTTTGTCGTTGTCATCAACGCCGAAAAGGTGCGCCTCACCGGGAAGAAGGAAGATCAGAAGTCCTTCATGAGTTTCTCCGGTTTCGTTGGCGGCCACAAAACCGAAAACGCCAAAGCGCGGCGAGCGCGACATCCGGAATTGCTCGTCGAGCACGCGATCCGGGGCATGATCCCGCATAATAAACTCGGTCGCGCCGTTTATCGGAAACTGAAAGTTTATCGCGGCGATCTGCACCCCCACGCGGCCCAGCAGCCCGCAGCCGTTTCATTCTAGGATTTTCCCATGGCCCAAACTCAGGAATTCATCGCCACCGGTCGCCGCAAGACTTCTGTCGCCCGCATCCGCATGACCCCCGGCAGCGGCAAGATCGATATTAATGGCAAAAGCTTTGAGGATTATTTTCCAACGATCCCGCTCCAGAACACGGTCCTTCAACCTTTGCAGGCGGTTAAACTGACTAACTCCTACGATCTTTCGATCAACACTACCGGCGGCGGCGCCACGGGTCAGGCGGGCGCGGCGCGTCTCGCCATCTCGCGCGCGCTCCTCCTGGTCGATGCGAACCTCCGCGGAACCCTCAAAGCCGAAGGCCTTCTCCGGCGTGATCCGCGGATGAAGGAGCGCAAGAAATCCGGCCAGCCCGGTGCTCGGAAACGCTTCCAGTTCTCGAAGCGGTAATTCTCCGGAGGGACGACCTCTGTGTCGTCCAGAAGAATGGGACGGGACAGAGCCCGTCCCTCCAACAATGGGTCGCTGTCCCCTACGGCTTCTTCGGGGAAGCTGCGGGCTGGGAAGACTTTGAAACCGGCGGTGCTGCCGCCGAAGGACCAGCTTGCGGAGCCGGTGGCCCCGAAGTTACGGCAGCCGGAGGAGCTGGAGCCGTCGGCGCTGGCGTGGCCGCCGGTTCGGGGCCGCCCTTGAGCAATCGGAGCTGATACGTGGCTTCAGCCGCAAACCGGCTGTCCCGGTATTGGGTCATGATCGTTTCGCAAACCCGACGCGCTTCCTCAATCTGTTTTTTCTCCTTCAGCAGGTGGATCTCCGAAAACAAAGCGACGGGCGCAGCGAACCCCTGTGGGTCGCTCGAGACCAGACGCTGATAAGTCGCCAGGGCCTCGTCTTTTTTCCCGAGCGCTTCGAGATTTCCCGCCATCGCCAGGCGAGCAATGCCGGCGAGCTCGTGCTTGGGAAATTTGTCGAGGAAAGTCTGGAGGGTCGTGTTCGCCTCGACGAATTTCTTTTCGTTTTTCTGGGCGTCGGCCAGCAACAGAAAGGCCGATCCCCCGGCAGGCGTGTCCGGATATTCCGTGATCACTTTTTGGAAATCGGCGGATGTTTTGGCGTCGGCCAGCCGGCTCGCAGCGGAGTTCGCGCGCCTTTCGGCGTAGAGCCGGTAACCTCCAAAGGCCGCTACCGCCACCAGCGCGAGGACAAGCAGGATCATCACTTCTTTTTTGTAACGGCCCCAAAACACCTCGCGCTCGAGCGCGGGATCGGAATTCGAAAGAGTCGGCATGGTTAACAGAGATGGAAAAAGCCGCCCGCCGGGACGGGCGCGCGAGGCTTGCTCTTATGCCACGCGATAGTTTCTCGCGCAAGGGCGAGGAAACAGCGGTCCAACAAAAGACGCCGTTAGCTTGGTAGGGCGAGACTCTATCGAACCGATCGCTGTTGTTTGGCGGTCGGGTTCGGCTCGACAGAGTCTCGCCTTACCAGGAAAGCCGCGCCAGAAAGCATTATGCGTTCGCGCTGGCCGCTCAGCGCTGCGCAGCGGCGACATCTCGTTTATCAAGAAACAGAAGTAATCGACGTTGGATGTTGGGCGCCTGCCGCGCCGTAGCCTTGCGAAGGCGGGTTGGACGTTCGACCTTTTTTCCAAATGCCTCACGACAAGCTTTTCATTCCCGGTCCCGTCGAAGTCTCCGCCAAAACCTGGACCGCCTTCTGCCGTCCCATGATCGGCCATCGCAGCGAAGATTTCCGCGCCCTTTACCGCTCCGTTCATCCGCGCCTCCAGACCTTGTTTGGAACGAAACAGCCCGTCTTCCTCTCCACATCGTCCGCCTGGGGCGTCATGGAAGCAGCCATCCGCAATCTTGTCTCGCGTCGCGTCCTCAACTGCATGTGCGGCGCCTTTTCCGACAAATGGCTCGACGTCAGCCGCCGCTCCGGCAAGAACGCCGAATCACTTCAAGTCGAGTGGGGTCGTCATATCGAACCAGCGGCCCTCGATGAAAAACTCGCCACCGGCGATTTCGACGCCGTCACCCTGATCCACAACGAGACCTCCACCGGCGTCATGAATCCTCTCGCTGAGATCTGCGCCGTCGTCCGAAAATATCCCGACGTCGTCCTCATCGTCGATACCGTCTCTTCTTTTTCCGCGGTCCCCATTCCGATGGATGAACTGGGCATAGACCTCCTTCTCACCGGCAGCCAGAAGGCTCTGGCCCTCCCCCCCGGTTTTTAACTCTTATACGTCTCCGAAAAGGGATTCGCGCGAACCGGGCAGCAGAAGGATCGCGGCTATTACTTTGATTTCCTCGAGTTCAAAAAAAACCAGGAAGACGACATGACCCCGTGCACGCCGAGCATCGCGCACATTCACGCCGTCGCCTCGAAGCTCGATGATATTTTTGCCGAGGGCCTGACGAATCGCTACGAACGCCACGCCCACACGAACGCGCTCGTCCACGATTGGGTCCGGCGCCGCGGTTTCGGGTTCTTCGCTGAGGAAAGCTACCGCTCAAAGACTCTGACGTGCGTCAAAAACGATCGTGAAATCGATGTCTTGAAACTCGCTCGGGATCTGCGGGAAAAGCACCATTTCGTGATCGACCCCGGCTACGGCAAAATCAAAGGCAAGACCTTTCGCCTCTCCAACATGGGCGACGAAACTGAGGAGACCGTGTCGCAACTGCTCACGGCGCTCGACGACGTCCTGCCCCCAGTCTCGTGAGAGAATTGCTTCGCCAACGAAACAACAGAATCTGAGTCACCGCGGTCGAGCCGTCCGAATCTGCGGTTTTGTCCGGTGGAAAACCAGGCTCAGATAAAATCGATGCGCGGGTGCCGGTTTTGTCGTTCCGCTCTGGCAACGAGAGATCGCCGATCAGATCGAGCGCGCGGAATTACATCCCTCCCAGAAAAGCGAAGGACGCCTTCGTTTCCGAAAGCGCCCTTCATTTCGATGGCGATAAGCCGAATTCTGTCATCCGCCGAGGCGGACGTGATGATCATTTATCTCATCCCGCTTGCGCGGGACGCCCGTCTGCGGCCGCGATCAGAGATCGGGACTCCAGACGTAATGCGACGATACCCGAGGATCAACGGACCGGCAATCCTCCCTCTGTTTTGTCTTGCACCGCATGGGGTTTTTCGTGCCTCGCGGATTACTCCGCGAGCGGTGAGCTCTTACCTCGCCTTTTCAACCTTACCTGCGCTTCGTTGCCAAAGAACCGGCGGTGTCTTTTCTGTGACACTTTCCTTCAACCCCGCCTTGCGCCGGGGCTGCCCGCGTGTTTTACGCGGCATGCTGCCGTGTGGTGTTCGGACTTTCCTCTGGCGAACCCCGCAAATGCGGAATGCCCCAGCGATCATCTGCCATCGGAAATATCTTACCGTCTCAGGCCGATTTTACAACCGGCAGGGACGCTTATCCCGAAGCGTCCGACTTCCAAACAAGCGGTGCGGTTCTCAAGGAAGAGGTTGGACGTGTCGGAACGGGTTAACCTGGCGGTTTGACGGTCCGCTCCACGTTTCTATAGTTGAGCTCCCCCGATCAACCTGAACCGGAGATTTCTTATGGCACTCGCAGTTGGAACCAAGGCACCCGATTTTTCGCTCTCGACCAAGACCGCCGAAGGGCCGAAGCAAATCAAACTGAGCGATAACTTTGGCAAAACAAACACGCTCCTCCTGTTTTTCCCGATGGCGTTCACCGGCACCTGCACGACGGAGATGTGTACCATGAGCGATGGTCTCCGCGAATACACCGATCTGAACGCGAGCGTTCTTGGCATTAGCGGCGACAACCCGTTCGCGCAGGAAGCTTGGGCGCAGAAGGAGAGCATCACCGTATCGCTCCTGAGCGATTACGAGCACAAAATCGCGAAACAATATGACGTCATGTATGACTCGTTTCTGCCACAGATGAACCTGGGGATGGGCGGAGTCCCGAAACGTTCGGCCTTCATCGTGGATCGGGACGGCGTTATCCAATACGCGGAAAGCAACGACGACGCGCGCGAGCTTCCCAATTTCGACCAGATCAAGGCCAAACTGGCGGAGTTGAAGTGACCAACGAGTTCAAAACCCTGACGAAGTTCGATGCTGGGAAGGGCCGCGAAGGATTTCTCCATTCACTGCCGGCTCTGGAAGAACAAGGCGTCGGCCGAATCTCGCGATTACCGGTCAGCATCCGGATCGTTCTCGAATCGGTCCTGCGAAATTGCGACGGCAAGAAGGTTCGGCGCAAGGATGTCGAGACGCTGGCGAACTGGAACGCGAAGTCCCCGGCGAATGAAGAAATTCCATTCGTCGTCGCGCGAATCGTTCTCCAGGATTTCACGGGCGTTCCGCTGGTGGTCGACCTCGCCGCGATGCGAAGTGCGGTCAAGAAACTGGGCGGCGACCCGAAAATCATCGAGCCGCTCGTCCCGGTTGACCTCGTTGTTGATCATTCGGTCCAGGTCGATTTCGCGGGATCGGCGGAAGCGTTGCGCCTGAACATGGAGATGGAGTTCAAGCGGAACCGCGAGCGTTACCAATTTCTAAAATGGGGCCAACAGGCCTTCAAGACTTTCGGGCTCGTCCCCCCGGGAATCGGCATCGTCCACCAGGTGAATCTTGAATACCTCGCGAAAGGCGTCCTCTCCCAGACATCGGAAGTCGAAAATCAGAAGTCAAAAGTTTTCTATCCTGACACCCTCGTTGGAACCGATTCCCACACCACCATGATTAACGGCCTCGGAGTCGTCGGTTGGGGCGTGGGCGGAATTGAGGCGGAAGCAGGAATGCTCGGACAGCCGGTCTATTTCCTCACCCCGGAAGTTGTCGGCGTCCACATGACCGGCCAGTTACGCGAAGGCGTGACCGCAACCGATCTCGCACTCCACATCACCCAAATGCTCCGAGCCCAGAAGGTCGTCGGCAAATTTGTGGAGTTTTATGGCGCGGGCGCTGCGTCGCTTCCCCTGCCCGATCGCGCCACGGTCGGCAATATGGCCCCGGAATATGGAGCGACGATGGGGTATTTCCCGGTCGATACCGAGTCGGTGAATTATCTGCGAGCGACGGGACGCACCGACGAACAATGCTCAGCGTTCGAAAATTATTTCCGAGCCCAGAAAATGTTCGGCATGCCGCGGAAGGGTGAGATCGATTACAGCGTCGACCTGGAACTCGATCTCGCCGTGGTTCAGCCAAGCGTGGCGGGCCCGAAACGTCCCCAGGATCGGGTCAATTTGCCGGAACTCGGTTCCGTGTTTCGGGCGCTTCTCCAAAAGCCGCTCGCCGATGGCGGCTACGGAAAAGCCGATGGCGATCTCGGCAAACTCCATTTCGTCAATCTCAATGGCACCCCACCGAACCAGGGCGAGATGGTGTCGACCGATAAAGAGGACCAGGGGATCGAACCGGGCGATGAACGGAACAAGGTCGAGATGATCGCGAACCGACCCACGCCGGATTCGGTCGAGGAGATTGAGGCGAAGCCAGGCGAAATTTTCGCGCACGGGCAAAGCCGGATCGGACACGGCAGCGTTTTGATCGCCGCCATTACCAGTTGCACGAACACGAGCAATCCGAGTGTGATGCTGGCCGCCGGTTTGCTGGCCAGGAAAGCGGTCGAGCGCGGCCTGACGATCGATCCGGCCGTCAAAACTTCCCTCGCGCCGGGTTCGCGGGTCGTTTCGGATTATCTCGAGAAGACGGGGCTCCAAAAATATCTCGACCGACTTGGATTTAACGTCGTGGGTTACGGGTGCACCACGTGCATCGGCAACTCCGGCCCGCTCCACCCGAAGATCGAGAAGGCGATTAGCGACTTCGACCTCGTCGCCGCGTCGGTGCTTTCGGGG
>JBBRMO010000090.1:0-7667 GCA_038230815.1 Chthoniobacterales bacterium | reverse complement strand
TGGGCACTCGCTACTGCTTCCAGCGCTGTCGCTAGCTGCGCGGTCTTGTCATTGAGCTCATCCTTCGGCGCATTGGCTTTTTGAAGATAGGCTATTTCGTGCTGCCGGATGTCGAGCGCCTGCTCGCAATACTTTAGTAGATTCTCCGCATCGTTATTGTCGCGAGCCACCTGTTCGAGCATCGTGGTGGCGTTGTATCGACTGAGGTAACGGTTCTTTTCCCAGCCGTGAATGAGCTTTCGCAGAATTTCCTTCTTCGATTCCTCTGCGGCAGCGAGTTGCATGTGGAGCTTCTTGTTCTGTTCATCGACCTTGCCATCGAGTTCGGTGGCGGTTGTTCGATAGTATTCTTCCCAGTAACCGCGCGCGTTGACGTAGTTGTCTTCTTTTAGCTTCGCGCTGGTCGCAAACCAGGTCGCCGCTTCATCAAATTTGCCGGAATCGAACGCCACCCAGGCAATATCGGAAGCGATTTGCATCGCGCTCCTGGCCGCCTCGGCCCGTTCCTTCGTATTCTCCTTCGCCGCTGCGCGGTCCCCATCGGCCTTCTTGAATTGCGCCTCCAGTTCAGGCCGGCCCGGTTTCGGCGCCGTTGTGGATTTCACTTCCTGGGACCAAATGCCTGCGGGAACGAACAAACCAGCCAGGAGAACGGCGATGAAAAGGAAGCGGCGAAGAAGCGTCATCGCGTGAGGAGAGACGTTGGATCGAGTCATGTTTTGCAAAATCATTTTGTCGTGAGGTAATAGATTCCGTTCCAATTCTCCGGCGGATCGCTTGCCAGATCGTGGCACCTTTCCGCCATCACCGCGCTTGGTTTGTCCTGTTTTTCATCGCGCAATGCGGTGAAGAGCCGTTCCGCTTCGACAAACTCTCCGCGTTCGTAGGCGGCAAAGGCGGAGTTATACCGCTCGAGGATCTCTTCAAAGTCTTCGGGACTGTGGGCGTGTCTTACCTCCAGGAACTCAAGTGGGATGGTCTTTCCCTTTACGATTGCCTTATCGATCAGACGGACCATCGGCGGGTTCGACAATTTCGCGTAGGCTTCTCTCGTTATCAGGAACATCGCACCGTAATACTTCGTCAATGATTCGACGCGGGCGGCGGCGTTGATCAGGTCTCCGACGAGGCCATAATCCAAACGCTGGGCGGACCCTTTGTTGCCGATGAGAGCGATCCCGTTATGCAAAGCGACACCGTAACCAAAAAGCGCCTTCAGCTTTGGCTCGAGGCCAGCCCGCAGTTGTTCCATGCCGGAGATCAAATTAAGCGAAGCGCGAAAGGCACGATCGGTCGCGTCCGGCTGGGCATCGGGTGCGCCCCAATAACTGAGGAACTGATCGCCGAGGAAATGCTCCATGCTGCCATCCTCCGCCAGGATAGCGCGCGTCTGCGTTTCAAAGACCTCGTTTAGGAGTTGGAACATCCCAGGAGGTCCCAGCAACTCGGCGATCGCGGTTGAATTACGAAGATCGGTCAGAAGCACCGTGATCTCCGCCTGCTGCGGTTCCATCGAGCCAGGATTCTTCAAGACATGCGCCATGATGTGGGGCGAAAAGTAGAGGCTCATCGTGGACCGAAGCTTGAGTCGCTGGATAAACTCGTGACTTTGTCGACGGCCCAGTTCCACCAGGGTTACCAGGCTCCAGACGACGCCGGCGCTCATTAATCCAGGGACCCACCCCGTCTTCAAAATGAACGTTGCGCTCAGCGCGCAGCAGGCTGCCACGCCGATGACCCAGAAGAGCAGCAACGCGATGGTGCCGCGGAAGAAGGTGGCGACCGCACCGAGCAGGACGAGGCCAAGAAAGGCCAGAGCATCAATCCAGCGGGGCGTGCGTCGGAGCCAGGCCTTTTGCATGAGATCGTTCAGAGCGGTGGAATGCAACACCACCCGCGGTTGATTCGCAGCGATCGACGTCGTGCCCATGTCTCCCAGACCCGCCCCATAATAGGATACCAGCACAATCGCGTTGGCGAGCGGCTGCGCGTTCGTCGTCCGGCTTGTCTCGTAGAGCGCGTCAAGCTGGGCGACATTGTAATGCCGGAAGGCGGCCGGCCCTCGGCCGGTCCACGGACTTCGGTAGTTCAACAAAATTGTATCTACCTTGAGCTCGCGCGGCACCACCGCTGTGAAATCGCTCGAGAGTTCTTCCCAGCGGATCACGTCCGGCCGCGGAAAAGTAACTCCCCCATTCCAGGCAGTTTCTCGCCACGCGAGATAACAGGCGAGACCTAGCGAAGGCTCATACTTACCTCCCCCAGTCCGGTGAACGTAATCATATCGCCGCAGCACTCCATCCCCATCCGCCCGGACGTTAATCAAGCCCGCCGGCTCCAATCGCTCTCGAAAGGGAAAAGAGCGAACGCGCTCTTCTTTCCCATCTTCTGGCGACGGCAAAAGTGCTTCCGCCAGGATGACTGTCTTGTTTTGCGCCTTGCTCTGCTCGATTTCTTTCAGAATCGGATCGGCCATCGCCTGGTCGCCGCGACCGAAAATCACATCAAACGCCACCACTTTTGCACCCAGCGCGCATACCTGCCGGATAATGTTGGCCGCGTTCTGATACTCCAGCTCCAGGGTCGGCGTCTTCCTCAAATCGACCTGGGTAATATCGACGTGAACAATGCCGGGGTCGACCGGCGGAGCAATTCCCCGTTCATACTGCCCGCGCAAAACCTGGCCGAACCACCGCATCTCGAGACTTTCGAAAGGGTCGCCCGCGACAAAGGTCCAAAGCGCCGCTCCGCCACAGATTACAAGCAAGAGCGGCCACGGCGACCTGAGCCAGAGTTGTTCTCCGGCTGGTTTTGTCCCGGCCGAACTGCCGGGCATCATTTCTTTTCCGCGGCTTCGCTGGAAAGAACCAGCAGTCCGGGGCGATCAGCGGAAAAATTCACACTCCGGGCAAATTGCCGCCACGGAAATGCAGCCCCGCGAAATACTCCACCTACTTCCGGCTCACTCACTGGTCCCTGATTGTTCTTGTCCTTGTCGCCCGCCATCCGACCAATCAGTTCCTTAAGCTTTCCGGTTTGCATCGCGAGCACGCGATCGTCCACTTTGGGGTTCTGCATCGCATCGACGAGCTTTTTCACCTCCTCGATTTCCTTGGAACCAGGCGCCAGGAACAAGACATAGAGATCGAAAGGCCCGCTCGCAGTCGACCAGTCCCATTTCGTCGGCGCCTTCGGCAGGAGAATTTCTTCGTTCTCCGCCGGCACGTCTGAAAGCTGCGGGCGCCAACCGTTGACCAGTTTCCCATCCTTCGTTACCGCGGCGGCGAGGACCTGGCATTTGTCGCTCGCATCGACGTAGGCGCGCACGGTTTTGCCGGCGCCAGCCGGCGCGGAGAGCTGAAATACTTCCTCTTTTTCCGGCGGACCGGGCTCATAGAGGGAGAGGCAAACGCGTCCGTGCGGTTTCTCTTCATCGACGGCATCGGCCGCGAACATGCTCGTTGCCGCCAACAGTCCCGAGAAGAAGTAGAAAAAAAGTTTTCCCATGCGAACGGCGTCCAGACAATACGGACCGCCTCCCTCTTATTGCACGGAAATTATCATAGATCTCAGGTACTTTCGCAAGGTGAGCCGTAGGCCTCTCTATTCGCGAGCGAACCGATTGACCGTTCGACCCGGGAGATTCCGCCGGCGCGGGACCACGGCCACAGCGCACCAGGAGGAATGCGGAACCGGATCTTACTGTCCGGCGCCCCGATCTCACCGCAAACCGAATCCGCCTGCTGAATCAGCGTATCGAAAAAATCTGCTCCATTGACATTCCCACCCATCCCAGAATACGACTCGCGTCGTGATTTCGCCCGGCGGGAGCCGAAAAGAGCTCGACTCGATGGTCGTCGAGATCGAGCTGACCCTTTGCAGCATCATCCAGGGCGTCGCTCTCTATTTCCTGGTGGAGAACGCCCGGCAGGTTCTTTCCATGGGACATTTGTCCGCGTGGCCGTACGTCGCCACCGGGCTTCTCATTATTCTGCTCTTCTGGTCGCGGTCGCTCATCCACACGCTCACTCTTATCCGGTGGCCGCTCGAGTTCGTGCACAATTTCTTCTACATCGCCTGCGCCCTGATCGAGGCGCTTGCCTTCACCCATCTTCAGGACCCCTTCACCTGGTTCGTCCTGACGGCGTTTTACGCGGTTGTCGTCTGGTCGTTGTTCGTTTACGACATGCGAATCGTTGCTTTGCGCGAGCGCGACAGCGCCGGTCCGGTGGGTAGCCGTCTTTACGAAATGGTGGGCTCCGACCAACTGCGCAACATCAAATTCTTCATCCCGCTGATCTTTCTTTCCAACGTGGCCAGCGCCTTTGCGATTTATTTCCGCCCTGACTTCTTCCTCGTCCACCAGGGTCATTACATCCTGATCGCGGTTCAGGGCCTGGGATTGCTCGGTTATCTCATTCACGTCATCCGTACCTATATTCGCCTCGCGCCTTTGATTACCCAGACGCGCGCGGAATGGGGCGCGGCGACGGAGAAATGATTCGCAAAAACTTCGATAGCTCCAGGTCGTCTCGCGCAGGGAGCGAGGGCCCGCATCAAGTTGTGGCGATTCGAAACCGCCAGATTTTTTAGCGGCGATTGCAGATTACCGCTCCCTGGAAAGTCGTTAGGTCGAATCGCGGGCGCGCTGCTCCAAGGGCAGCAATTTGGCGTAAATCGCATCATGCCCCGGGGTGGGGACTCCGGTTTTCCGCCCAAATCGCACGACGGCGCCAGTCTGCGCTTCCAATTCTGAAGGCCGGCCCGCCATGATATCGCGCTGCATCGACGAGGTGGTCTCCGCCGGCAGAGCGTCCAGGATCGCCAGGGTCTTGTTGACGCGGTCGGGGCCGAGATCATTTCCTTGCCGGCGCGCGATCGCAGCCACTTCTTCGAGCGCCTCCACCAGGCGCGCGCGCGAATCTGGCGCGGTGCGAAGCGGACCGACCGGCAATTGCGTGACCGCGCCGAGGGAACCCCATGGCGCAATAAACAGAAATTTTTCCCACATCGCCGCCACGATATCTCGAGGTATGTCAGCTCTAATCCCGGACGCAACAAATGTGTCGCGCAGCGGGACGAGACGATCGCTCCTTTCCTGGCCCGGTTCGATTTCGCCAAAGGCCAGGGAGGGTTCCGCCCAGAAATGACTGATGTGTCCGGGAGCCACGGCCCGACAAACGATCCGGCACAAACCACCGGCCACCCGTCTCGGTCCAACCACCTCGGCCAACTGCGCCGGCGCCTCCATCCCATTTTGCAGCGGCACGATGACGGAATCTCGATCAGCCATTTTTTCGATGGCCGCGGCCGCCTCGGGAACTTGCCAGGCTTTTACCGCAACCAACACGGCATCCACCGTTGCAATTTCCGCCGGGTCATTCACCGCCCGCACCGTCACCTCAAAATCTCCCTTGAGGCTTTCGACCCGGAGCGGACGGGCCCGCAACGTTTCGAACGTGTTACCGCGCACAAGAAAAGTTACCTCGTTGCCGTTCAGCGCCAGCCGGCCGCCAAAGTAGCCGCCCACCGCGCCAGCTCCGATCACCGCAATCTTCATGAGGTGGTGGATCGAGCGCCGCGTCGCTCGACGCCAAAAAATGACGGCGCAGCCGCGACGACGAAACATCGCGCGGGGGCGCGCTCGATCCACCGCTGCATTCGCGCCCTCACGCAAGCATCCTTTCCACCGCGGCCTCGCAGTGAATCCGAGTCGTATTCAGCAACGGAATCCCGTCGTGCGCCGGTTCCCGCAGGATGAGGGGCAATTCCGTCCCGCCCAAAATCACGCCGTCTATTCCGGATTGCTCGGCCATCCGATCCACGATCGCGAGGAGACCGGAGCGGGTTTCGGGCAGGAATACGCTCGCAACTAGCTCGCTCATGTATTTTTCGTGGATGTAATCGAGGTCCGCCGACCCCGGGACCAGGATGGTCATATCCTGCCGGCCAAAAATCTGGGGGTAAACCGGGCCTTGCATCGTGAAGCGCGTGCCGAAAAGCGCGAGTCGTTTCAAACCGCGGACCTTCGCGACGGCTGCCGTTTCCGCGACAATGCTGATCAATGGGAGCGGTGATTGCCGTTCCAACTCATCGAACACGATGTGCGGCGTATTCGACGCCATGATCGCGAAGTCCGCGCCGCCCCGTTCGAGTTTCTGTAACTCGGTCAGCAGCCAGTCGGTCAGCGGTTTCAACTCTCCGGCACCCACCGTCGCAAGGACACGCCGGAGGTCGATGCTGTTGATCAGAATCGGCGGATAGCTCCCGTCGCCTTTACGTGCCCGATAGAGCTCGATGATCGTCTGGTAGTAATCGACCGTCGATCCCGGTCCGATCCCGCCGATAATTCCGACCGTTTTCAAGATTCGTTCCCCGCCAGTCTACTCGACAATCGCATCTCGTTGGTCGCGTTGAATCCCATCCGTTCGTAAAGCGAACGCGCCTCGGGCGAGGCATGCAGGACGAGCTGATCGAGTTTTTCATTTTGGGCCCAGCGAATAATTTCGCGCATCAAGAGCATCGCGACCCCGCGTTTCCGCCATTCCGGCTCGGTGAAGACATTCAGGACTATTGCGTGCCGGCCTTTCGCGAACTCGCCATTCTTCGCCGGCCGGCAGGGATGCGGCGGGACCTGACGAAGCTGCACGCCCGCGCCGGCGACGATCAGGTCCGGCTGGCTTTTCGGAAACGCAAACCATCCGAGGTATTCGCTGCGGGCCAGCGCCCTTGCGGTCCACGCGCGCGACGCTTCGACGAAATCGTTGAACATCGCTGGAGGAATTTCATCCATTTCCTGAAACATCCGGGCGCGGTGTCGAGCCACCACAGGGGCATCCCCGGTCGCCACCCGCCGGACGGCAAATTCAACGGTCTCAGGCGCGTCGATTTGAAACACCACGTTGTCCCGTCCAACGCCGTTGGGGCGCGTCCCCACCCGGCGGCCTCCTATTTTTTCCATCGCCTTCTGCGACCGCCCATTCTCGGGCCCGACCAAAAAGACGACATGCCGGACAAACCGGAACGCATGTTGCAGCATGAGATTCTTCATTTCCCGGTTGGAGACGCCGCCCCAATAAGCCCGCGCCAGAAAGGTGAAACCGATCTCGATCTCACTCCGGTCGGGGTCGTAGCCGAGGTAGCGCGATGACCCGATGATGCGGTCATCCCTGGCATCGAGGACAACGAACGCGCCGCCCGACTCCATCGCTTCACGAAAAAATCCGCGGAAGACCTCTTCCTTGTAACGGTCCGGTACCGGATGCTGCTCCCAGATCAAAGGATCGGACGCGACTGCATGAAGCTGGTCCCAATCTTCTTCCCGCAGTGGACGCAGCCAGAGACGCTGGCCGCGCAAAACCGGTTGAAGCTCGAAGGACATGTTAGGTTCGCGGACGCGTTCGGAAAATTATTGAGTTGGCCTTGGCCGCGGCTTCAGCCCATGCTGATAACTCCGATGCCCGTATTATCTTCTAACATGCACGCGTCCGCGCGCGCCGAAAGTCGCAACGGAACGGCCGCGATCGGCCGGGTAAATCTAAATATCGACCAGGTCATGGTTGAGGAACGCGCGGCCGCGTTTGGGAAGCGGAGCATCAAGACCTCCGCCAAGTTATCCGGTCTGAAACTCGCCATCTCGATGATGGACCTGACAACGCTCGAAGGGA
>JBBRMO010000089.1:0-7668 GCA_038230815.1 Chthoniobacterales bacterium | reverse complement strand
TCGGTAGCCCGCTGGCGATGGTGGGTCCACCTCGTCCTTGTGGGTGCGTATCCAATGATCGGCCTGCTGTTTCGACTAAGTTCCAGGCCCGCCGGAGGAGGGCCGGCCTTGTCGGGGAACGTCCGCGGCCTCCTCATGGTATCCGGAACCGAGCTCGTTCTCTTCGCGCTGTTTTTTGCCGCGGCGTTGCTGGTGTCGCGAGCATCCCGAGAACAACTCCTGTTCCCGTGGAGACCAGGCTGGTGGGTGGTTCCCCTGGGCATCGGTTATTCGATGGCGCTTCGCCTCGCCCTTTTTGTCGTGATCGGTGCGGTCATCGTCATCCTGGCGGCAACGCGAGCGGCGACGCCCGAAAAAATGCAGGAGTTTGTCACAACGAATCGCCCGGTCGTTGAAAATCTCGTCAGCGTTTCGGCCATGCGCAGCAACCCCATTTATTATTGGCTCATGGTCACCTTCGTGAGTTTTGTGGTGGCGGGGGTTCGGGAGGAAGTCTGGCGCGCCGGGACTCTCGCTGCGATGCGGGCTCTCTGGCCGCGCGCGTTCGCCTCGCGCGCCGGGCAATGCCTGGCGATCTCGCTGATTGCGGTCGTGTTCGGACTAATGCACTGGCGAATGGGGGCGCTTGCCGCGGTCCTCGCGGGGATCCTCGGCTTGCTCCTGGGGATCATCATGGTCCTGCACAAATCCATCTGGCCAGCGGTCATCGCCCATGGGTTGTTTGACGCCACCAACCTGGCGCTGCTTCCATGGTGGATCGAAAAGATTCCGCATCTGCGCTGAAAAAGCAGCACTCTCTCACGCTTCGCACAGCGAAGCGGCTATCGCTACGGAGTCCGCTGCGTCGCGTCCATTTGCAGGGGCATGCCCTGGCTCGGACTCAACGTCGCCGCGCGAGCGGCATGGTGACTCGCGGGATGGAAGTCGGCCTGGACCTCAAAGGTCATTTTCTGGCCACCACGGACGACGACGATCGGAACGGTGTCGCCGGCCGTAATGAAAAAGGAAGCATCGATCACGTCCTCCGGCTGATGCACTTTGGTCTTGCCGACCTGCAGAAGAATGTCCCCGGACTGAACCCCCGAACCGTAAGCCGGCGTGTCTTTCATGATCTCCGTCATCTCGGCGGTCGAGCCCTCTATCGGTTTCTCCGCTGCGGCGACATTGATTCCAATCCAGCCGTGGCGCGCTTCACCGAAACGGATGAAGTCGTTGCGAATTTTTTCCGCGGCATCGATCGGCAGCGCGTAACACGCGGAGCCGTTCTCGATCTGGGCCACGAGGATACCGATCACTTCCCCTTTAAAATTCAACAGCGGCGCTCCCGCCTCTCCGCGCTGGGTGGGCAGGTTCACCCGGACATGCGTCGTGCAAAAATAGCGTCCCAGAAATTTGCGGTCGAAGCCGGCCACCATCCCGAAGCTCGGGGTGGAAGGAAGGTCGAACGGATAACCGATTGTCATCACCGGCGTTGCTACTTCCATTGTTTCCGATTTGCCGATCGGCAGCGCCGGCGTCGCGATGTCCGCCTTCAGAATGGCGATTCCACTGCGCAGATCGGTCATCATCACCCGCGCCGGGTAGGTCTTGCCTTCAAACTCCACCGTGAGATTCTCGGTGTCGCCGCCGACGGAGAAGGCGGTGTAGATGGTCCCCGCGGGGTCGATGAAAAATCCGGTGCCGGATAAATCGCCATGCTCGTCGGTGCCGCGGATTTTCACGACGGCCTTGCCTGATTTTTCGAAAATCTCCTTAACCTCGCGGCTGATTGAATTGGTGGAGGACTCCTGCTGGTGAGGAGTCTCGGGAGCCGGGGCCGGAGACGTGCCCTGTCCACGAGCGAACGCGCAGACAAAAAGCGAGAGCGGGAATACAAAACGCAGGGTCATGGCCGAAGAAAGCATTCGGCGGTTTAGAAACCGCCGCTCCTGGAAAAGCCTAGAACCTGAAAGCTGGCTCATAACTCACTGGCGTACTGTCGAGTACGTAACGCGGAGGCGCCGCGACCCGGTGAGTATAGGAACTGTCTTTCACAGTGCGAACGAGCGACGGTCCAAGATCACGGGTCGTGACCGGATTAGAGAGGCTCCAGTGCGAATCCGGCAGCGTCGTGGTCGCGACCACCGGAGCGCGATTCTGGGCCGCGACATTCACGGTCTCGGGGGTCTGGTAAACCTTCAGGGAGATAACTGCCGCGCAAACCAGGAGCGCGGTGACGGCGGCCGGATAGGAGGCAAGCCCGGGAATATTGACGCGGAAAAGGAAATCCTGGGCGCGCTGCAAAGCGATGCGCCAGACTGGTTCTTTCAGGAGCTCGTCCCGCTGCCGACGATGGAATTCGTGCAGGAAATCGTCGAAGTAGCCCGGCGGCGGCTGCTCAAACTTCTTGAGCCGCAATAATTTGCCGATTTGTTCTTCGTTCAATGGGTCCATGTTGCGGTCTTCTAGGAAACAGGATTCTTCCGAAATTCGTCCAGATAGTTCTGTAATTGTCGGTTCGCGTAAAAGAGCCTGGAACGTACCGTGCCTTCTGAGACTTTCAAGATTTTACTGATCTCGGCATGGGGCATCCCCTGAATGTGAAACATAGTGACCACGGCTCTGTGTTCATCAGACAACTTCATCATGGCCGCGTTCAATCTTCCCTGAAGTTCGGACAAATCAGCTTCCCGCACAGGGCTGCTCGTCGCCGTCAGCTCGAGGAACTCCTTGTCGTTCTGCACGCTCCCGTCCATGTCGTCCAGGCTCAGATGAAAACGGCGGCCCCGCTTCTTGAGGAAGTTCAGCGTCATGTTGACCGCGATCGAGTGGATCCAGGTGTAAAAGGAGGACTTGCCGCGGAACCCGCCGATCGACTTGTAGGCCTTCGAAAAGACATCCTGAAGCAGGTCGTTCGTGTCCTCGTGATTCGAGGTCATGTTATAGACCAGGCCATAAAGCCGGGGAGTGTATTTGACCACGAGCTGATCGAACGCCACCGACTCGCCGCTTTGGGTGCGCGCGACCAATTGCTGGTCTTCGTCCGATCTGGGCTGTTCCATCGCGTCCCGCTTAGGCTTAGCACGCCGCCGCAGGCCCGACGACAAGAATTCGGTGAAGCGACGCGGAGACGGGAGAGCGATGGCTGGATTCATCTTTTCAGGAGGCTCCACGCGAAGTTAGCGGCGATCGCGGATCGTTAACAGGTAGAGCAGATTCCCCAGGGTGGCGACGAACGCGGCCACGTAGGTCAGCGCGGCTGCATTAAGGACCCGGTTCACGCCGAGGACTTCATTCCCGGGCTGAACGATCCCCATCTGTTGCAAAATGATTTTCGCTCTCCGCGAAGCATCGAACTCGACCGGAAGCGTGATCAGCTGAAAGGCGAGCAGGATCATGTAGCAATAGATCCCGAGCGTGATCAATCCCATCATATGGAAAATGAACCCGCCGAAAATGACGAACGGCAGCATTTTCGAGGCAATTTGGGTGACGGGCACGATCGCCATCCGCATTTTGAGCGGCGCGTAGGCGGCGGCGTGTTGAATGGCGTGGCCGGTCTCGTGGGCAGCGATGCCGAGAGCGGCGACCGACGGCGTGCTGTAAACGTTCGTCGAAAGGCAAAGCCGTTTGCTCGTAGGATCGTAATGGTCGCCCAGGAAATCGTTGGTCTCGACGACCTGAACGTCGCTGATCTTTGCGGCCGCGAGGATTTCGCGGGCCGCTTCCGCCCCGGTAATATTCGCACTGGCACGCACCTCTCCCCATTTCTTGAAAGCGCTGCGCACCCGAAATTGCGCGATAAGCCCGATGACAAGCGGGATGCCTACGAGCAAGAGCCAGTTCGATCCGAAACCATAACCGTAGATGAAGGCGAGCATGTTTTTTAGGCGGGTGCCGTATGCGAAACGAAGTCGAAGAACCCCCGACTTCTCGAGAGGTGCCACGACTTCGCTCAGCCAGACAGCGTTAGTTGTAAGATTTAGACCACGCCGCGCTCGTTTTGTTCATCCAACTGTTTAAATCTCGAGCCGCTTTTCGAAGCGGGACAACATCCGCGTCCCCGACTTCGTCACCACCACCACGTCTTCGATCCGCACCCCGCCAATCCCCGGGTAATAAAGGCCCGGCTCCACCGTGATCGTCTGGCCCGGCTTGAAGACCGTTTTTTGAAAACGGGGAATCTCGTGGATCTCCAGCCCGAGCCCGTGACCAGTGCCGTGAAAAAACCCGACCTGCCGTCCGTGGCGGACCTCGGTAGGAAAACCGCGATCCGTGAAAAAGCGCTTCACTTCGTTGTGCAACGCCAGGCCGTCCACGCCGGGCTTCATTTTCTTCAAGGCCAACGCCTGACCATCACGCACCGTTTCCCAAAGCCGGCGCTGCTCTTCGCTCGCCCGACCGCGAACCACGGTCCGGGTCATGTCACCGAAATAGCCGCTCCTGGCGTCGCGAGGAAAAATATCGAGAATGATGAGAGAATCCGCCTTCAACGGCCCGAAGCCGCGCTCGTGCGGGTCGCAGGCCTGATCGCCGCCGGCCACGATCGTATTCGCGGGCAGTCCGCCGGCGCGCAAGATCGCTGAGTCGATCTCCGCGCGGAGCACTTCCGACGTCAGGGTTTTGCCCGACCATGAAAGTTTCTTGCCCGCGCCCTGCCTCGAGGCCGAAAGAACTTCGATCGCTCGCGCCATCCCGGCTTCCGTGATCGCCAGAGCTCGGCGCATCAGTTTCAATTCATCGTCCGATTTCGCTTCTCGCTCCGGCCAGAAAAGGCCGTTCGCCGTCCGCAGCTTGATCCCCGAAGCCGCCAGTTCCTGCGCAAACCCGAGCTGAAAATTGGCCGGCACGAGCGCCGAACGCACCCCGCGTTTCCGGAGAAAATGAGACAACACTTTTTCGTAGGCCGGCGCTTTCTTTTGTTTCCCCTGCACCTCTCGCTCGAGCCCGCTGTAAGAAACGAACTCGTCCGCTTTCGCCTGCCGACGGGCGCGATCGATCTCGAGGTCACTCAAAACCAGCGTCCGCTTCCCGCGTTCCTCGAGGAAAATGAACGGGTCCGGCGCGAAGAACCGGGTCGCATACAGCAGGTCGGGATCCTGTTCGCTCACCGCGACGATCAGCCGCGTCACGTTCTCTTTTTTCTTCTGGCGCGTGCTCATGGCCCTTTCCTACGCGCGAACCGCTCCGTTGTCATCCGGCGCGACAAACGATTCGTTTTAGCAAACCAAACGCGTTACCTTCTCCGAAGATTGTTTGTACCATGACACCGACCTCTTTGATCATCGTCACCGACCGCGGCACCCTGAAGGCCTACAAAGTGAACGACACGCCGACCCGCGGTCCGAGCCTGAGATTCGTCCAGGCCTTCGATACCACCGATGCGCACGGCCGTTACCAGGACAAACTGACCGATCAGGCCGGCTCCTTCCCAAGTGGAGCAGCGCCCGGCCAGGGAAGCTCGATTGCGGAGCGAACGGGAATCGAAACCGAGAATGACCGCCGGATTGTGAAACAGTTGGCCGACAGCATCGTCGAGGTCGTGGAGCGCGAAGGAAAAGATGGCTGGTCGTTTGCCGCACCCGCTTCCATCCACTCCGCCGTCGTCGAGCTGCTGCCCGCCAGTGTGCGCGACAAAATCGTCGAGCACGTGAAATCGGACCTGGTCAAGATCGAGCCCGCGAAGTTGCCCGGACACTTTCGATCGTTACAACCGATATGAACTCATCGTCATTCGAGCGCAGTCGAGAAATCCCGTTGCAGCGCGTTCCGACTTCTCCACGGGATCCTTCGACTTCGGCCGCAGGAGCGGCCTTCGCTCAGGATGACTTAAACATTTAAAGCACCACTTTATGCAACTACCCGTCAACATCACCTATCGCGGCGTCGATAAATCCGAAGCTACCGACCAGGTCGTCCTCGAGAAAGCGGCGCGCCTTGAAAAATTCTGCGGCTACATCACCCGTTGCGATGTGGCCATCGAGCAGCCAAACCACGCGCATCAAAAAGGAAATCCATTCCGGGTGCGGATCGACTTGACCGTCCCCCCGGGCCACGAACTCGTCGCCGACGAAAGAGGCACGGACAACGGCTCTTACGCTCCGCTGGAAAAAGTAATCCACGATGCCTTCAAAACCATGGAGGGCGAGCTTCGCCGCGTCGTCGAGAAACAGCGCCACGAAGTTAAAACTCACGCCAAGTCCCGCTCGCCGAAGTAGGTTTCGGGCAGGGCAAGACTCTGCCTTGGAGCCGGCGCGCCCTCGTGCCAGTTAGATTGCGGCGTTCCCTCGCTCAACGGCCTGAGGGCAGGCCGTCTCCAAGTCTATGTGCCAGCCTGCTCCGCGATCCGCGCCTTCACAATTTTCCGCGCCAGCGCCGTCGGCCAAGGTTGGGCCTCCGAAAACCTGATCGTGCCTTTGCCGCCCGTATCAAACCCTTTGGTCTCCTTCTTGAACGATTGCAGCGTCGAACCGGGATAAAACGCGCAGTGCTTTGCCGCCGCACCGAAGCTCACCAGGAGTTTCCCATTGAGCCGGAAACCCGGAATTCCGCAGCTGATGCACTCCACCGCCTTGGGCGCCGCAGCCTTGATGTCCGTTCGAAGTTTTTCCAGCGCGCGTCGCTTGTCCGAATCTACTCCGGCGAGGTAGTCGTTATGCGTCTCCGGCGTCGCCACCGAACTTCTCCTACGCGGGCGCGCCACCGAGCGCGCCAGGGAGGGGCGGGCCCACATCAGGGGCAATGACGACTTGCTTGGGGGGCTTCTCGGAAGGCATCTTGGGACCCGAAGGCGGGGCGCTCGGGGGCGGATTAATGAGACGGCCGTGCTGGAGGATTTCCTTTATTTGGACTCCATCCAAAGTCTCATATTCGAGTAGTGCCCTTGCGACCGCTTCCAGATGGTCCCGGTGCGTGGTCAGGACCTGCATGGCGGTCTGGTAGGCGTTGTCGATGAGCTTGCGAACTTCGCCGTCGATCTGTTCGGCCGTGGCCTCGCTGTAATCCCGGGCGCGCGAGATGTCGCGGCCGAGGAACACGTAGTCTTCGTGCTCGCCGTATTCGACCATGCCCATCTTCTCGCTCATCCCCCATTCACAGACCATCCGGCGCGCAATCGCAGTGGCGTTTTTGATATCGCCCCGGGCGCCATTCGTGACATCGCCAAAAACAATCTCCTCGGCGACCCGGCCGCCCATCCCAACAGCGAGACCGGCGATGAGCTCGTTCTTGCGGTTGGTATATTTATCTTCCTCGGGAAGCCACATGGTGGAGCCGAGGGAAGGCCCGCGCGGGATGATCGTGACTTTGTGGAGCGGCTCCGTGTGCGGAAGCAGTTCGAGCAGCAGGGCGTGGCCGGCTTCGTGATAAGCGGTGTTCGTCTTTTCTTTTTCGCTCAACGCCATGCTTCGGCGTTCCTTGCCCCAGCGAACTTTGTCGCGCGCTTCTTCGAGCTCGTGGAGGGTAATGCCCTTCAAACCGCGACGCGCGGCGAGAAGCGCGGCTTCATTGATAACGTTCGCCAGCTCCGCGCCGGAATACCCTGGAGTGCCGCGGGCGACCACCTGGAGATCGACGCCTTCCGCGAGCTTTACCTTCTTCGAATGGACCCGGAGGATTTCCTCGCGGCCTTTCACATCCGGCAAATTCACCGTGATCTGGCGATCGAAACGGCCGGGACGGAGCAAAGCC
>JBBRMO010000088.1:0-7707 GCA_038230815.1 Chthoniobacterales bacterium | reverse complement strand
TTCTGATGCGCCAGGCTGAGTACGACCAGGCCGAGGCGGCCCTGCAAAAAGCGCTCACGACCGATCCAAAATTCTGGAACGCGCGCTTCAATCTCGCGGAAATTCCATTTTTGCGGAAGGACTGGGCCGAAGCTCGGAAACGGTTCGAAGGATTGCTCCAGGGAAATACTGCCGAACTCCAGGGCGACGCGGCCCAACTGATCCAGTACAAAATTCTCCTGACCTATTTGCTCGAGGGCAAAGAAAACATGGTCGATTCCATTCTCGCGAAATTCGAGCTGACTCCCGAGACCCCGGCCGTCACCTATTCGAACGCGGCGGTGGCGTTCCAGCACAAGAACGAAAAGGAAGCCAAGGATTTGATCGCGACGGCGGAGAAAAAATTCTCTCCCCAGCTGAACAAACTTTTCGCAGAGTCATTCTATGAGGTCGGCTGGATGCAGAAGCCGGCCGGCCAGACCCGGGTTGCGCTGGAAATTACAACCGCGGCGGAGCGGGCCGCCAAGGCAAAGGCAATCGCCACGGAAAAATCCGAGCAGGCGGAGCTGGCCTTTCAACAGCGCGATCTGACGGCAGCGCGCCGGTTAATCGATGAAGCGGACGCGGCCGACCCGAACCAGCCCGCGACGATCAATCTGCGCGGCGAAATTTTGCTGGCCCAGAAGGATTTCGATGGGGCCGAAAGCGCGTTCAAACAAGCGGCCAAGATCGACCCCAAATTCCGTGAGGCGCAATACAATCTCGCGCAGATCCCGTTCAAGAAAAAGGAATACACCAAGGCGCGGGATCGTTTCGAGGCCCTCTTCAATAACACTCCGGTGCCCGGCGGCGACAAGAACCAGGCTGCGCAAATCATCAAGTTCAAAATTTATCTGACCCTGCTCCTGGAAGGCAAAGACAGCCGCGCTCAGAAAATGATGGAGCAGTTCCAGTTCACGGGGGACACCCCGGCGCTTTATTACGCGCAAGCCGCCTGGGAGTTCAAACACAACAACGCCACGAAAGCGAATGATTGGATCGTTTCGGCGAAAAAGATTTATTCGCCGGCGCTCAACATGGTGTTCGCTGACTCGTTCTACGATGTCGGCTGGCTCCAGCCGCAGAACGTCGCTGCTGCTCCGGTGACGCCATCCAAAGAAATTGCGAAGACGGAATCGGCCGCGCCGTCGATCGAACCAAGCCCGATCCCGGCACCTGCGCTTGCCTTAAACAAGACGCCAAAGGCCCCGGAAATTGCGCCACCAAAATCACCGAACGTAAGCACAACCGAAACGACAACCCAGGCACCGCAACCTCTCGCCAGGAACGAGAAGGCGCCTGGTCCAGCGACAACGAATTCGCCAAGTGTCGAAACACCGGTGGTTTCAAACGCGCTTCCTTCAGAAACGCGCGCGCCGCTCCCGAAGGAACCTGAGACGACGACCCAACCAGCGACGGGTCCCGCGACGACGACGGCCTCGACCGAGCAGAACCCGGCAACCGGTCCCGCGACCTCGACCGTAGTGACCCAACAAAACCCGGTTAAGCCGCCTGAGAATAAAGTCCCAGCTCCCGTGACAAAAGTCGTTTCGACTCCCGCCACCGTCTTGGCGCCCGCGACCGTGCAGGAATCCAGCGTGACCGAAAGCATGAACGGTTTTAACTCCCGCACTCTTCTCGTCGGCGGCCTGCTCGTGGCGGGAATATTGCTTTTGGTTTGGGTTGTGTTTTCCGAATTTCGCCGCCGCGTCAGTGTTTCCGTATACCGCGCTCCCGCACCCGCGGGTGGACCGGCCTTCGATGCGCTCGATCCCGAGACCGCGGTAGAAAAAATGGCGGCGCCCAAACGCCTTGCTGGCGGGCCTCCTCAGGCCTCCCTCCATTTGAAGGCGTCGGAGCCCTCCGTCCGACGGGCCGCGGTGCCGTTCGGCAAAACAAGCCGGCCTTTCGGCACCAACGGCGGAGCTGCGACCATCGGCCCGGCAATCGAGAATCTCGTGCCGCGGGCGCCTGCTCCTGAACCGAAAGTGGAACCGGTGGCAATACCCGTGATCGAACCGATCTCGGAGATCCTGCCTGCGGCGGTCGAGCCGATAGTTCCCGCTTTCGGCATTGTTCCACCGGTTACGGAGGTCGCGGAATTCAGTTCTGTCGGCGAACCGCAAGGCATCGAAGAGCCGACGCAAGTCATCGCAGAATCAGCTCAGGTCATCGAAAATTTCCAGGAGATTCCGGCAGCGCCGAAGGAGGAATCGATCTTCGCCGAGGCCCCGATCTCGACCGAGCCAGCAGCGCTCGAGCCGGCAGCGCCCCAGCCAGTCTGGACGCCCGTCGCCCTGGAACCCGCCTGGGCGCCCGTCGCGTTCGAACCTTCCGCGACGGTGTTCGAGACGCCTGCTCCCGTCGAAGAAACGGCCGAGCCAATCGCCGAGACTGTGGCGCCATTCGAATCCGTGAGCGAGCCGGTCGTCATCGAACCGGAGATGGCCCCCGCGCCGGTCGCCGAAATTTCTGCGGTCGATACAGAACCAGTTGCACAAGGGCAACCTATCCCGTATCAAGTTCCCGCGTTTGAGACCGATTCACCAATGGCTGAAATCACGAAACCGGAACCGGAAGAATTTCCCGCGAATCCTGCCCAGGACGCGGTTGCGGGGACCTCGATGGCCGGAATTGGCGCCCTTCGCCATTCTGTAGAATCGCCCTCGTTCGCGCCACAAGTCATATCCACCGAGCCTCTGGCTCAGCAGCCAACAACACCAGCTACCATGTCTCAACCGAACCAACCAACACCCGCTCCCTCGATTCGACCCAGCCCAATGACCGGGGGCGCTCCTCAGCCCCAAGCTCAACCAGGCAGCGGCATGCAAACCGCCGTCCAACTCACTTTCTCTTTTGAGATCGCGTCGCTGCAACTCACTCCGAGCTTTAAGATGGGCGCCTTGCAGCTCAAGCCCACTTCGAAGATTGTCACCATGCGCCTCGCTCCTTCGCAGCAGCCGCAACCGGCGATGAATCTCCAAGTTACGTTTGAGATCGCGAGCGTGCAGGCGGCAGGTGGCGGGATCGGTCAGATTCGGCTCACGCCCTCCCAACAGCAGCGGCCCAGTGTGATCAGTTCGCCAGCTTTCAACATCGCGGGACTCCAACTCCTTTCCGGTGCGGACTCGGGCGCCGTCCAACTGACCCCCTCTCAGCAGGGACAGGCCTCCGTTCACGTCACCGGCCGGTTCCAAATCGCCACGGTGGAATTCTCACCGTCATTCGAGATTGCGTCGCTCGTGTTGAATGCGACCTCGAAGAGCGTATCCGTGCAATTGCCGGGCGCCGGCCCGAGCGCCGTTGAAGGCGCGCCGGTGTTCGAGATTGCGAATGTCCAGATCGCCGGCAATGGCGAGATCGGGATGATGCAGCTCAACGCCCAAGGCTCCGCCCCGAAGGCAGCGTAAGCGTTCGCTCCAGCTTGTTTAGCGGACGAGGAGACAGCGATGTCTCTTCGTTTTGCGTACGGGAATGGGTGCGCTCTCCACCCCTCAGGCCCGGGTGATGGCCGGCGTCGTTTCCCTCTCCGGCAGGACGTCGCGCCCACTCCAGGAAATGGCGCTGTTATTTTTTGGCAAACCGCCCGCGATTCAATGATCGCAAAGGTGCGGGCACGAATTCGCCGTCGCGCCGGATCAGCTTTCCATCGAAGTAAATCTCACCACCGCCATAATCCGCCCGTTGGATGTTGACCATGTCCCAGTGAACCTGGCTGCGATTTCCGTTATCGGCGTCGTCGTAGGCCTGGCCCGGGGTGAAATGAAATGAGCCGGCGATCTTCTCGTCGAAAAGGATGTCGCGGATCGGGTGGAGGACGAACGGATTAAAGCCGAGCGAGAACTCGCCGATGTAACGCGCGCCGGGATCCGAATCCAGAATCCGATTCAGTTTTTCGGTGTTGTTGCTCGTCGCCTTCACGACTTTTCCGTCCTGAAATTCAAGCCGGATATTGTCGAACCCGGTTCCCTGATAGATCGTCGGCGCGTTGAAGAGAACGTGGCCCTGGACGGAATCCTTTACCGGACAGCTAAAAACTTCTCCGTCCGGAATGTTGCGATCTCCGCCGCAAATCACCGAGCCGATGTCTTTGATGCTAAATCGCAGATCGGTTCCGGGCCCTTTGATTTCTACCCGATCGGTTTTGTCCATGAGCGCCTTGAGCGCTTTCATGCCCGGCTGCAATTTTCGGTAGTCCAGCGTACAGACATCGAAATAGAAATCCTCGAATGCCTCCGTGCTCACGCCCGCGAGCTGGGCCATGGAAGGTGAGGGCCAGCGCAATACCACCCATTTTGTCTTCTGGACGCGCCAGTCCGTCACCGGTCGCAGCTTTTTCGCGACCAGTTTCATCTGGTCCGGCGGCACGTCGGACAGTTCCGTGACGTTCTGGCTGCCGCGAATGGCAATGTAGGCATCCATCTTTTTCATCCGGGCCAGCTCATGGATTGCGCTGAGGTTGAGCTGCCGTTCCGTGGCGTTGAGTGCGAGCTCACGGCTCAGCCGGGCGCGGTAAACCTGAGCGAATGGAATGGCGCCCGCCTTTCGAGCGGCCCGGACGAGTGCGATCGTCATTTCGTCCGGGACATCGAAGGTTTCGATCAGGACCGTTTCGTTCCGCTTCAATCGAGTCGAATACTCGACGAGAACCTTGGCGAGCTTGTCGTAGCGCGGATCATGCATAGATGCTAATGATTCCACCGCGGTCGCCGGATGCAACCGCCCGGCAGGATTGACGGCAGCACTCGATGATCTCCTCCAGTCCTCTCCCAGAGAGACGCAGTGGATGTTTTGTTAGGCCGAGCCCTCTGTGCCCCCGAGGGTCAATTTGGAGCGACGCGAGAACTCGTCTGACGTTCCCGAGTTATTCTCGCGTCAGCTTTGCTGCGTAGGCCCCGTCAAATCCGTCCCGGAAGGGGAGCAGTGAGATTTGCTCGATCAGTTTCAGAAACGGAAATTCCTGGAGGATCACCCGAACGACCTCCTCGTTCTCCTCCGGCTCGATGCTGCAGGTACTGTAGACGAGAGTGCCGCGAGGCCTGAGGAGAGGCACGCTTGCGCGCACGATGCGAGCTTGCGCTGCGGGCATGTGCAAAAAGTCTTCGGAGGTAAGTCGCCAGCGGAGGTCGACGCGGCGGCGCATCACGCCAGTGTTGCTGCACGGCGCGTCGATCAGGATCCGGTCGAACCCGGTCCGATCGAAGGGCGATTCTCGGGTCGCCCAGTCATGTCGCAGACAGCGAACAATCCTGACCCCAAGCCGTTCTAAGTTGTGGCGAAGCGTATCCACTCTGTTTTCGTCCCGATCGCAGGCAAGAATAAATCCTTCATTCTTCATCAATTCCGCGAGGTATCCGGTTTTACCGCCCGGCGCCGCGCAAGCGTCGAGCACGCTTTCTCCCGGCTGGGGGTCAAGCAACCGGCAGGCGGCCGCAGTGCTTGGATCCTGAATGTAACAATGTCCGGCGACCAGCGCGTCACTCGGAATTTTCGTTAGGCCAATAAAGTTTTCCCACGTTGACAATCGTTGACCGGCCGGGTGTTGTGACAAAAAGGCGTCTTCGGAAATCTTGATTCGATTCATGCGCGCATAAATCGGCGCCGGAAGATTATTCCATCCGCAAAGCCTTTCCGTGTTTTCCGCTCCAAAGCTTTTTGTCCAGCGATCGATCAGAAAAGAAGGATGCGATTTTCGGACCCTGATGTCCTGCTCGTTCGCCTGGCGGAGGAGATTTGATTTTTTCCGCGCCGCGCTGCGCAGCACTCCATTGATCAGCGGTCGGCTTCGCTCCGCGGCCAGTTCCACAGTTTCGTAAACGGCCGCATGCTCCGGAGTTTCCAGGAGAAGCAGCTGATAGAGCCCGAGTCGCAACAAATCTCGCGCGTCGCGATCGAGATGCCTGGATCGCAACGAAGCGATCCAGAAATCCAGGAGCGTGAGGTTGCGGAGGACTCCATAGAAAAGATCCGTTGCGAAGGCGCGGTCTGGTCCGGCCAACTCGCTCGACGACAGGAGGCCTGAGAGAATGACGTCGGCAAATTGTCCGCCGTTTCTCCATTGGCGAAGGGCGATTTGGGCCAGGCTGCGAGAACTCATCGGTGGATTAAGCGCTCCGCCGCTTGAAGGCAAAAAAATGCCGGCGGAGCCGGGACAATAAAGCACTGCGCAACGGAGCGCGCGATCCACCTAAAATGCGGCCGCGCACGAGCGACCTAGTTCGGTTTAACGCTGGCCCGTCCGATCGAGTGATATTGGAACCCGAGTTTTCCCATCGTTTCGGGGTCAAATAAATTGCGTCCGTCGAAAACAATCGGCGTCGTCATTTTCCCCTTCACGATTTCGAGATCGACATTGGCGAATTCGGTCCACTCGGTGGCGATAATGAGCGCTTCGGCCCCGTCGGTCGCCTCCAGCGCGGAACTCGCGAAGAAGGCGCCCTCAATCACTTTCCCTTCCCGCGCCTTGTCCATGGCCTTGGGATCGTAGACCGTGACGTGCGCTCCCTCCTTCAGCATGTCGGTCACCAGCTCGATCGCGACCGACGATCGGAGGTCGTCGGTGTTCGGTTTAAAGGCCAGACCCCAGACCGCGATTTTCTTGTCCCGCAAAACCCAAAGAGTCTCTCGAATCGCTTTGAGGAATCGGCTCTTTTGATCGGCGTTGATCCGCTGCACTTCTTTCAGAAGGGTGAACGGCACCCCGAGCTGGTCGCAAATGGTAATGAAAGCGGCGATGTCCTTCGGGAAACAGGAACCGCCATAACCGATCCCGGCATTTAGGAAACTTCGGCCGATCCGTTTATCCATCCCGATGCCGTCCGCGACTTTCTCGATGTCGGCTCCGCTCGCTTCGCAGATGGCGGAGACGGCATTGATGTAGGAGATCTTCAGCGCGAGAAA
Organism: Chthoniobacterales bacterium; assembly: GCA_038230815.1. Classification (GTDB taxonomy): domain Bacteria; phylum Verrucomicrobiota; class Verrucomicrobiia; order Chthoniobacterales; family UBA10450; genus AV80. The sequence continues at coordinate 789 of JBBRMO010000088.1, read as the reverse complement.
TGAATTGGCGGCGTGTTTGATCAACTCGGCGCTGTTGATGTCGGTCACAAGAATCGGCGCCATGAACGGTTCGTAGACCTTCTTCATCAGATCGACGGCGGACTGGCTCTGCGCGCCGATGACGATCCGATCCGGGTGCATCAGGTCGGCGACCGCGCATCCTTCGCGGAGGAATTCGGGATTGCTCACGACATCGAACTCGGCCCCGTGGCGATTGTAACGTTTAATGGTATCCCGCACTTTCTCGCCGGTTTTCACTGGCACCGTGCTCTTGTCCACGATCACCCGATACCCGGTCAGGACGTCGGCGATGTCCCTCGCGACTTTCTCAATAAAACTGAGATCAACGCTGCCGTCCGGCTGCTGGGGAGTGGGCACCGCGATGAACACTATCTGCGAATTATCGACGCCATCCTTGGTGCTGCCAGTGAACCGAAGACGGTGCGCGGAAACGTTTCGGTGGATTACTTCCTCGAGCCCTGGTTCGTAGATTGGAATTTTGCCGGCCCGGAGCGCCTCGATCTTTCGGGGATCATTATCGACGCAGATCACGTTGTGACCGACGTCTGCGAAACATGCACCGGTCACGAGACCGACGTAACCGGAGCCTATGATGGAAATATCCATGGAAAATGGGGCGCGATTGATCGGCCGTTGCGCGAGAAGAAAGGGGCAAAGCGCCCAAATTGCAATCCCGAACGCCGACTATTGGGTTTGCTGGGAGCCGGCCGGATCGAAGTTCAGATCGAAGCTGAATTTCGGCAGTGCCTTCAGGGTAAAGGTTACAAG
>JBBRMO010000087.1:0-7726 GCA_038230815.1 Chthoniobacterales bacterium | reverse complement strand
GAGGAGTTTTCGAAAAGTTCGCGATGGCGAGACGCCATCGCCAGCACGCGAGACGCGCGCGCTCCCCAGAAGCCTGACACCGCTTAAGATCGCTGGTCGCGACATAACAAGTTACCTCTAATTATTTCGAGAGGCAGACTCGCCCCCGCCCATGGCGGGACGCCGCGTCCACAACTCTCATTCTTCTTTTTCGCGAAGAAGTTTTTTCGAGCCGCCACGCTGAAGAAAGATCCGCGATCAACGATCGCGGCTCCAGCGCCGGTTCGAATGAGGTGGAGACGGGCGAATATTCTGGCTCCTGGCTTCCGCGAATTTCTCAACCCGCATCCTTTTTCCCGCCTTCACCGTTCTTCTGTGGCGGCAGCCGTGTCGGCTGCTCCTCAAAACGCAGGCGGCACGCCTGCCCCTATCACGATTGGCCCTGGGAAATCGTATCCAGTCACAGCAGCGCAACTGCTCCCGAATCTCACGGGAATTCCTCGCGCCGCTCCACACCGAAAACTGACAAAGAACTGCCGTCAGAAGTAGTCTTTTGCGCTGGGCCGCTCAAGATTTATTTAAATGCCAAAGGCCGAGCCGCTTCAAGGAGCGGCGAGTTGAAATCGCCGACCCATTAAATCGGCGGTTGCAAACCGCCGCTCCCTGATGCACAAGCCGCTTGCGCTCGTCAGCTCTGGATTTATTTGTCTGAGACGCGCATTATCGCGCCCGGCTCGTTGTGTCTTCTTCTCCATCTTCCATTCTCGTCACTGGTGGCGCCGGTTTCATCGGCTCCAACCTCGTCCTCGCTCTCCAGGAGCGCATGCCGAACACAAAATTGACGGTCATCGACGATTTTCGCTCGGGCGATTTTAAAAACCTGGCCGGTTACAAGGGCGATTTTGTTGCACAAAATCTGGCGAGCCTTGATTGGCGAGCGCAATTCGGCCACGAAACATTCGACGCCATTTTTCATCTCGCCTCGATTACCGACACGACGTTGCACGATCAATTCATCCAGACGCACGATAACGTGGAGAGTTTTCGCCGCCTCCTGAACTTCGCGAAGCCGAACAAGACCCGGGTGATTTACGCCTCGTCCGCGTCCACCTACGGCGCGACCAGCGCCGCCAGCGTGGAGTCCAACGGCGCGGCGCCGGCCAATGTCTACGCGTTCTCTAAGGCGATCATGGACAATCTGGCCAACCGCGCCGCGAGCGATGTCGACGGCTGGATTATCGTCGGCTTGCGTTACTTCAACGTTTACGGTCCGCGGGAAGCGCACAAAGGCGTGCCAGCGAGCATGGTTTTCCATCTCTCACGCCAGATGAAAGCGGGACAACGCCCGCGAATCTTTAAGCATGGCGACCAAAAGCGCGATTTCGTTTACGTAAAGGACATCGTCGAAGGCAGCATCGGCGCGCTCGGAGCGAAAGAGAGCGGCGTTTTCAACCTCGGTGCCGGCCAGGCACGATCGTTCAACGAGCTGGTCGAGATCCTGAACCATTCGTTAGGCACCGATTTTAAACCGGATTACATCGAGAATCCGCACCCTCATTACCAGAATTTTACCCAGGCCGATTTGACGAGGGTGCGCGACACTCTCGGTTACGAACCGAAATATCCGCTCGAGACCGGAGTGGCCGACTATATGCGCTGGCTGTATCCCGCCTGACCCAGGTTGCCCAAATGAAAGCCAAACGACGGTCAAAAAGCCCGGAAGAAATCAACGCCTCGCTCGCGGCAAAAAAAGGTCCGGTCTCGAAATTCATCGCGAAGAGTTATCGTCACTTTAACGCGGCCGCGCTCCTCGACGCGGCGAAGGGGTACGAGACCCACCTTGCCGCCGGGGGCAAGATGCTGATGACGATCGCGGGCGCGATGTCGACCGCCGAGCTCGGCATTTCGTTGGCGGAGATGATCCGGCGGGACAAGGTGCACCTGATCGTCTGCACCGGCGCAAACCTCGAGGAAGATATTTTTAATCTGGTCGCGCATCACCACTACGAGCGGGTGCCGCAATACCGGCAGCTCACGCCAGCGGACGAACAGCGACTGCTCGCCCGGCACATGAATCGCGTAACCGACACCTGCATCCCGGAGATGGAGGCGATGCGGCGGATCGAGAAAGTGGTGCTGGCAGAGTGGATCGCGGCGGACCGCGCCGGAGAGCGTTATTTCCCGCATGAGTTTATGTATAAAATTCTTCGCAGCGGGAGGCTGAAGAAAAGTTATCAGATCGACCCGAGGCATTCCTGGCTTTTGGCGGCCTGCGAAAAGAATCTGCCGATCATCGTGCCGGGCTGGGAGGATGCGACGCTCGGCAACATGTACGCGGCGGCGGTAATGCGGGGGGACGTCAGGAACGTCCACACCGTGCGCACGGGCATCGAATACATGACTTGGCTCGCGGAGTACTACACGAAAAACGCGAAGCGGCTGCGCAACCGGGAGGGCTCAATCGGTTTCTTTCAAATCGGCGGCGGGATCGCGGGCGACTTCCCGATTTGCGTCGTCCCGATGCTGCACCAGGATCTCGAACGCACCGGCGTCCCGTTGTGGGGTTATTTCTGCCAGATCAGCGATTCGACGACGAGCTACGGCAGCTACTCCGGCGCCGTGCCGAACGAGAAAATCACCTGGGGCAAACTCGCAGCCTCAACTCCGAAATTCGTGGTCGAAAGCGATGCCACGATTTGCGCGCCTTTGATCTTCGCCTGGGTGCTGGGGCAGTAGGCGCGCCGCGAGGATTGCGCGCACTGCTGAACAAAAAGCGTTACCGCAAACCAGAGAGCGGCGGTTGACCAACCGCCGACCGGACAAAACGGCGGTTGGTAAACCGCCGCTCCTTGACGCTATCCCTCCCAGAAAAATTCTGTAGGACGCTCGATCTCGGGCGGGAGACTCTTGTGCACGGGACAATTGCGCGCCGCATTTTCGAGCAACGCGCGCTGCGGCGTGTTTGCCGGCAACGGAATGTGAACCTCGGAGGGCAACCCTACGATCCGGCGGGGCGCATCCTTCGACATTTCCTTGCTCACGTTCACAGTCATTCCTTTCACATCGAGGCCGTGTTCCTGGGCCGCCATCCCCAGGATCGTGCTCATGCAGGTCCCGAGCGCGGTAGCGACGAGATCGGTTGGCGAAAATGATTCGCCTCTCCCCTTATTATCCGTCGGAGCATCGGTCGCGATCCTGGCGTGCGAAGGGCCGTGGACCGCATCGCAATGCAGATCGCCGGTGTATTCGATTGAGATATTGACCATGGCATCAATATGAGCGCAGACGAAGCCGATGCAATGAAGCCGCGTCATCTGACCCGCGTCCTCTGAGCCGCGCAGACGGCGCTCGGAACGACAGATTATCGCTCCACCGTGACCGGCGTTCCCTGCAATTTATCGGCGTGCTTTGCCAGCTCTTCGCGAAAGACCTTCGTCAACCCGGCGTCGTGCAAAATAACCATATCGGTGTTGTGCGCTCGGACGTCATCATTTGCCCACGATTCGTTCCACCAGCAGAATCCGACGACCGCCGGCCAGCGTCCGGAAAACAAATCCTCCAGGGCTTCCCTCGCCCACACGCCGGCGTCGACCTTCCGGTGATGGATGTCGCAACCAAACTCAGCGATCACAATCGGTTTCCCGGGTGCGAGCTTCGTAAGCCGGGGATAGGCATCGCGCATCTTGAACCGGAAGCTTTCGGTCCCGTCCAGGCCGCGGGGCGTCAGCGGGCCGTAGGCGCTCAGCGCGACCCAATCGCAATAGGAAGCACCCGGGTAATAGTTTTCGAATCGGTTCCATTTTGCTTCCGGTTCATCGAGCCAGTTCACATGCCAGACCCAGTGCAGATTGCCGGCACCCTCGGAACGCATCAAATCGACGATGTGCCGATACGCCTCAATGTAGCGTTGAGGCCCCGCGTTCGCGCCGCCATTCCATTTTCCGTTCCAGGAAAACCAGTTTCCATTCGGTTCCGTTCCCCATTCCACCAGGATCGGAGATCCGAAAGCCTTCGCCTCCCGCGCCCAGTCTTTCAAATCGTCGTCAAACTTGCCGGCGATCAGGTTTGCCAAAGTGAAAGTCTTCTCCGCGCGGTTCTGTTCCGCATCGGACCGCAACATGAGTCGGATGTAGGGCACCTTGCCGAGCCCTCGAATCCATTCGCAGGTCGGACCCGGAAATTTTCGCGATTCGAACCAATTGTTTGAAAAGAAGACCCACGTTATCTTGCTCCCAAGGGCTTCTTCGAAACGCGCCACATCCCCGGCCGTGACGTCATGTTCGGTGGGGTCCTGCCCGGCCGGCGGATCATCAAAATAAAAACCCTGATACAACTTGCCGGGGGGCGGCGGACCAATGAATTCTGCTCCACGCGCCGTCGAAAGCGCGAATAGAACCAGAGCGACGACGCGGCCCAAAAACATCGCGGAACGTAGCACATCAAAGAGGCGGTTTGTAAACCGCCGCCCCTTGAAAAAGAAAGGGCGCCCCAACGCGGCGCCCTCGGGGTGAGAATTGGAAACGCTAGCTACTCTTGGTCGCGTCGCGCAAAGCTTTGATGCGATCATGCGCGTTCTTCACATCGGTGAATTGGCGCGAGATCGTTTCGCGAACAGGTGCCGAAAGCTCTTCGTCTTCCATTGCCTTTTTGTATCCGGCGACGGCCGAATCTTCGCCGCGCTCGCACTCGGCGAGGACCGCGTGATCGTCTCCGCTGCTGACGGCAGCCTTCAAATTGATCCAGGCCCGATGCAGCGCACCGGCGGTGCTGCTCGTGCTTTCCGGATTGTTTTCGCCGAGACTGATTGCTTCGTTTTGCAATTCGCCCGCGAATTTGGAGCGCTGGAGTGAATACTCACTGAAAAGCGATTTCAGCTTCGTGTCCTTTACGGCTTCAGAGGCCTGACGGAAGCCTTCCTGCCCATCTTTGAGGGTTTCGATCAAGTCGTTGATCGTCGAGATTATTTCTTTTTGTTGAGTCATATACTTTCAATACGGATTTCGCGGGAAATTTAGATGCATTTTTCAGCGCGAAGTTGGCAGCGCGACCTTCCGGCCTTAACTTCACTTATGAACAATACGGTGAAGGGAAAAGATCTGACGAAAGAAGCCCCGCGCAGCCCGCGGACGCGCATTGGCGGTTACGCAATTTTGGCGCGCACGTACGACAAGAGCTGCGCGCTGCTGGGCGGGAATATCGGGGAATACCATTTCGATTGTCCGCTCGATAACATGCTTTTCGGTTTCAAGGGCGTGACGGGCGACGACTTCAAAGTGGAAGTCGAAAAGGGCGCGACCGACGCAGAAATGGCGCATTGGCTGGATAACCACGGCGAGAAGAAGACGCCCGAAGAAGTGAAGGCGTGGAGCGACGAGGTCGAGGCGGCCAACCCCTACCATAATCCCGAGAAACGCGAGTGGTTTGAAGAGCAGGTGAAGCCGCATCATCTCGATCCGGCGAAGACAACGCTCTTCGACTGGCTCGAGGTTGACGACAAGGCGAGCTACCAAAAGGCGGCTTAACGCCTTGGGAGGGCGGCGCGCTGCGCCGTCCTTAACGAGAAAATATCGTTCGACCCGGGTTAGGACGCCGCAGCGCGGCGTCCTACCAAGGCCATTGGGCCTGCGAAATGCGTTTCAGAGATGCCATGGCGATCTCATTGAAACCGCAGCATCTCAATCGTTACCGCCAGATTGCGTGGCTCTTCGTCAAATATGGCCGCTCCGATCTGGTGAAGGATGCCGGACTCGAAGAAACCCTTGAGGCCGAGCAACGCGTCACGCCCAAGGAAGCCGCCAAAGCCAGCGAGCTGGCTGACGATCTGGAAAAACTCGGACCAACTTTCGTGAAGCTCGGCCAGCTTCTCTCCACCCGGGTCGAACTGCTGCCCCGCGCCTACCTTGAGGCGCTCGCGCGTTTGCAGGACAAAGTCGAGCCGTTCCCCTTCGACGAGGTGGAAAAAATTGTCACATCCGAGCTCGGCGTCCGCATGTCAAAAGCGTTCTCTGATTTCGAAGTCGCACCGCTCGCGGCTGCTTCTCTCGGCCAGGTGCACCGGGCGCGCTTGCGTGATGGGCGGCAGGTGGCCGTGAAAGTTCAGCGGCCCGGAATTCGCGACGCCATGCTCGAAGACCTCGATGCGCTCGACGAGATCGCGGAGTTTCTCGATAACCACACCGCGGTCGGCAAGCGCTACGAGTTTTGCCAGATGCTCGATCAATTCCGCAAAAGCCTTTTGCGGGAACTCGATTACCGCCAGGAAGCTTCGAATCTGACCACCATCGGCCAGAATCTCCGGGAGTTCGAACATATCGTCGTGCCCGAACCGATCGCCGATTACACCTCGTCGAAGGTCCTGACCATGCAGTACGTGCGCGGCAAGAAAATTACCGATCTGAATCCCCTGGCCCGAATGGAATTTGATGGCCCTGCCCTCGCGGAAGAGCTTTTCCGCGCCTATCTCCAGCAGATACTGGTCGATGGTTTTTTCCACGCCGATCCGCATCCGGGAAACGTTTTCCTCACCGACGATTACCGGATCGCGCTGATCGACCTGGGGATGGTGGGCAAGATCATGCCAGGATTGCAGGAACAGCTTTTGCAACTTCTGCTCGCGATCGCGGAAGGACGCGGGGACGACGCGGCCGACATCGCGATCAAGGTCGGTGACCGCAAAGAGGATTTTGCCGAAAAAGATTTCAAGCATGCCATCGCCGAGATCGTTGCCAGACAGCAGGGAGCTACGGTGGAACAGATGCAGGTCGGTCGTCTCGTTCTTGAAGTCACGCAGGCCTCCGGTGAGAACGGCGTTCGCGTTCCTGCCGAACTGACCATGCTGGGAAAAACCCTTCTGAATCTCGACCAGGTAGGTCGAACAATTGCACCCGATTTCGATCCGAACGCTTCAATTCGTCGCAACGCTGCTCAGATCATGCAGCAGCGGCTCTTGAAAAGCTTGTCGCCCGGAAATTTGTTCAGCGGCGTGCTGGAGCTCAAAGATCTCGTCCAACGGTTGCCGGCGCGGCTCAACAAGATCTTTGACGCGATCGCGAACAATGAGATGAAGATCTCAGTGGACGCGATCGATGAGAAAACGCTCGTGCTCGGTTTCCAGAAAGTCGCCAACCGAATCACGGTCGGGCTGATCATTGCCGCCCTGATCGTAGGGGCCGCGATGATGATGCGGGTCGAAACGACATTCCGGATTTGGGGTTATCCGGGCCTGGCGATCCTGCTTTTTCTCGCCGCGGCCGGGGCGGGTGTCTTCCTGCTCATCAACATTCTTTTCTACGACAAGGGGCAAGGCGATTAGGCGGATCGAGCGCTCCGTTGCCCGACGACAAATAATGCCGGCAAAGCCGGGCCAAATAAGCATCGCGCGACGGAGCGCGCGATCCACCTGCCATGAAAATAGACCCGCTGTCCGCATCGGTCACGTTCACCTCAAGGTATCCAACCTCGACCATGCCCTGGCATTTTATTGCGGCGTGCTCGGGTTTGAACTGACCCAGCGATATGGCACGCAGGCAGCCTTCATCTCCGCCGGCGGATATCACCATTACATCGGCCTCAACACCTGGGAGAGTTCCGGGGGCCCGCCGCCGCCGCCGAACTGCACGGGACTGTTCCATCTGGCAATTCTCTATCCGACCCGCGCGGCGCTCGCCGACGCGCTCCGCCGCTTGATCGCAGCAAACATTCCGCTCGATGGCGCGAGCGATCACGGGGTAAGCGAAGCGTTATACCT
>JBBRMO010000086.1:0-7742 GCA_038230815.1 Chthoniobacterales bacterium | reverse complement strand
GGTTTCCCACGGTTCCTGGCCCGCGGTGACGCGGGCGGCTGCGGTGGAGATGTGAAGCGGGCAGGGGACGTCAACGCCTTAGAGCAACGGTAACTGCGTGTCGTCCTGCTCGGTGCTGGCGAAACGGACGCCGAGGCCGATCAGGCGAACGGCTTTTCCGGTTCGGCCAAAGGCTTCGCGGAGCAGGGAGCAAAACTGTCCGAGTGTCGGCGACAGTCCGGCGCGCTCTACTGTCGTTCGGGTGAAGTCGGAGAACTTCAGTTTCACGAAAATCTTCGTGATGGTTCGAGTCGATTCTTTTCCGGCGATATCAGCCATCAATTCTTCAAACAATTCCGGCATTTTTTCTTCGCATTCCATCAGTGTTTCCAGATCGTTCGGGAATGTCTCCTCGTTGCTAAGCGACTTCCGTTCGCGGTCCGGTTCGACGGGGCGTTCATCGATCCCGCGGCAAAGATCGTAAAGTTCGATCCCGAATTTCCCGAAGTGCTCCTGCAACGCGACTCGCGAAAGTCGCTGCATGTCACCGCAGGTAGCGACGTTGAGCTTCTCCAGTTTCTGACCGGTCACTTCGCCGATCCCCCAGAGCTTGCGCACCGATAATTCATTCATGAACGCGGACACGGCTTCCGGTTTCACCTCAAACTGGCCATTCGGCTTTTTAAGATCGCTCGCGATTTTCGCGATCAACTTGTTAGGCCCGATGCCGGCAGACGCAGTCAGTTTCGTTTTGCGAAAAATCAGGCTGCGAATGACCTCCGCGAGCGGGCCGGGAGCGCCCGGGTGATCCGACACGTCGAGATACGCTTCATCGAGCGAGAGCGGTTCGACGAGCGGCGTGAACCGGCCCAGGATCTCGCGAATGACGGCGGCTTCCTTGCGGTAAACATCGAAACGGGTCGGCAGGATGACGAGGTTCGGGCAGCGCTGCAAGGCCATGAAGGTCGGCATGGCCGAGCGGACACCAAACGCGCGCGCTTCATAGTTACACGTGGTGAGGACTCCCCGCCGGTCACGGGCGCCACCGACGCCAACGGGCCGGCCTTTCAATGACGGTTGATCCCGCACCTCGATCGCCGCATAAAAGCAATCCATATCGAGATGGATGATGGAGCGTCTGCGTTTATCGGGTTCCACAACAATATTCTTAATCAAGAGGCGGCGGTTTCCAAACCGCCGTGTTTTTGTTTGGCGATTTGGAAATCGCCGGTCCTTGAAAAGAGTCCGCGGTACCGCGATCTATCCTGATGAAATTTACCTACTACGGCCACGCCTGTTTTGCTGTCCAGGCGGGCGGCAAAACGCTGCTTTTCGATCCGTTCATCTCGCCGAACCCACTGGCCAGGCAGATCGACATCAAAAAAGTCGCGGCCGATTTCATTCTGGTTTCGCATGGCCACGGCGATCACGTGGCGGATGTTGTCGAGATCGCCAACCGGACCGGAGCGACGGTGATCGCGCCTTACGAAGTGGGATCCTGGTTCGAGGGGAAAGGCGTCAAGAATGTTCAGTCAATGAACCACGGGGGCGCCGCCAAAATGGATTTCGGCCGGGTAAAACTCACCAAGGCGGTTCACAGCAGCTCGATGCCCGACGGCTCCTACGGCGGGAATCCGTGCGGTTTCATCGTCGAAAGCGTTGACGGCAATTTTTATTACTCCGGCGACACCGCGCTGACTCTCGACATGAAACTGGTGGGCGAGGCGACGCAGCTTCGCTTTGCCATTTTTCCGATCGGCGATTTCTTTACGATGGGTATAGATGACGCCCTGCGGGCCGCTGAGTTCGCGGGCGTGACGAAATTTATCGGGGTCCACTACGACACGTTCCCGCCAATCCAGCTCGACCGGGATGCCGCGATGAAAGCAGCGAGAGCTGCGGGGAAGGAATTGTTGCTGCCTGCCATTGGGGAGACCATCGAAATCTGACGGGTGGTAGCGTGCGGCTCGACGGAGTCTCGCCCTACCAAAGGCAGGAGCGAGCGGCTCGACAGAGTCTCGCCCTACCAAAGGCAGAAGCGAGCGGCCAAAGGGCTGAAGCGAGCGGCTCGACGGAGTCTCGCCCTACCAAGGACAGAAGCGTGCGGCTCGACAGAGTCTCGCCTACCAAGACAGGAGCGACCGGCTCGACAGAGTCTCGCCCTACCAAAATAGAAGCGAGAAAAGAGAAGCGGCGGCGACCTCTCGATCGCCGCCGCTCGTTCCGTCAACCCAATCTGTTTACTAATTCTTCATCGCGTCGCGCATTTCCTCGCGGGCCTTGCGCATGTCTTCGCGCGCCTTCTTCATCGCGTCGAATTTCTGCTGCTGCGCCGGCGTCAGGATCGGGCGGATCTGCGACTGGATATTCTCACGAATCGCGATCAGTTTGTCTTTCGATTCCTGGCGAGCGGCTTTGAGCTGGGGCTTGGCCTGGTCGAAAATCGGTTGGATCTTCGCCACCTGGTCTGGAGTGAGGTCCAGCGCCTTGGTCAAATGCTCGACGGGGTTACCCCGCTTGTGCCAGCGGTGAGGCCGGTCATCGTTTTTCGCCGACGGGTCCTGCGCCTGGCCGATACTAACGGTGGCAAACAAGGCGACGCACGCGGCGCTCAGTGTGATCAATTTTGATTTCATCATTTTCTTTTTCTCTTTCGTCAGGCGCCACGCTTTCACGAGCGCCCTGTTGGAAGAGCAAACCCGGTCTGGTTCTGAAAGTTGCGGCCTACTCAAAAAAAATGGAGGGTCGTGACGCGCTTTTCTGCGTCGGCTCTCGCTCTTTAGTCGGATGTAGGCGGCAGCAGGAGGGCGCGGTGACCGGATCGCGTCACTCCGCGTCGAGCTGTTTTTCCCACCGCCAGATCAATCCATCGGTGGGATGCATCTGCTCACCCGCATGGTGAAAGCCGCACTTCTCCAGGACTCGGGTCGAAGCGTTGCGTTCTGGAAGGGTGTGCGCCCGGGCGATCCTGATCTTCCCGTTTTTCCTGGCCCATTCAACCAGAGCAGCAGTCGCTTCTGTGGCATAGCCCTGGCCCTCAAAATCCGGCACGACTCCGTAGCCGATCTCGATCGCGCCCTCGTTATCGGGCGGCCCCGTGAAACCTCCGGTGCCGATCACAGTCGCGCTCTGTCGGTGGACCAGGGCGAACCCGTATTTCCAAGGATCAATCCCGGTCGCATTCTTGAGCGCGGCCAGCCAGTCAGGTGACACGTCCTTTGAGACGATGAAATCTCTCAGGCCATTCGCCGGTGCCAGGCCGGAGCTTCGCGCATAGGTTTCGGTTCCCTGAATGAGCGCGCGTAAATGCTCGGGCGCATGCGGAACGAGTTGGAGTCTCTTTGTCCTGAGCTCGGAATCATCCATCGAACCATGTCATTTGCCGATCCATCGGGCGGACCTGGCCAGCTGATCGATGAGGTCCTCCAATTCTTTCAGCCCCGGCGGCCCGCGAAAGTAGTTCTCCACCGTCTTGGTGCGGTCTCCTCGCGTTACCCTGGTTCTCCGCGTGGGCAGGTCAGTTACGGTCACGCCTGAACCGTCGGGTCGTTTCCCGTCGTAGCGATCATTCAAGCCGAAGAAGTTTATCTCTCCGATTTTCTTTACCAGCCTGTCGAAGTCGCCGGGGGAAATCCTACCCTGGTGGGAGCCCTTCTGCCGCACGTGCTCTTTTCCTTCGAACTCCACCCGACCCGAGCGATGAACGGTTAACTCATAGACCGGGCAGGTGCCGAAACAGGGCGTTCGTTCGAGCGTGATTTTTGTGATCTGTGAGTCCTTTTTCTCGCCGGCCCACAGGGCGCTGGCCATAAATAAGAAAGCGCTGACGCACAGAAATCTCCGCATCCGATCACGCTAACAAAACGTCGTGGCGCGACGAGTCGATTCTCTTTGGGGAGCGCAGGCTGCCAGCCTGCCGGGTTCGGCAGCTTGCCGAACACTTCGCGAACGCCGCCGCTTAAAGGCTGAACGAAAGGCTGCTGGGCAGGCTGCCAGCAGTGCAGGCGGGTAGCCTGCGCTCCCCGGGACAGATGGCGGATAAGGATTGACCCGGAGAGGGTGGGGCGGACAAGACTCTCGACATGTTCAGACGCATTTTGAAATGGGCGTTGCGAATCGTGGCGTTGCTGGTGGTCGCGCTCGCCATTTTCCTCATCAACCTCATCTGGTTTCGGCCCTGGAGTCTCAATCTCTTTTACGAAAAGATCTTCGCGCAGGTTTTATTCGAGGAACCGGAGCTGCTCTCGTCGCTCGGGCTCGTCGAACAATTTGGAATCACGGGACATAACGGAAAGCTGGGCGACGCGTCGCCGGCTCATCAGCAAAAGTTTTTCGATCGGGCGAAGCAGAACCTCGAGGATCTTCACGCCTATCCTTTAGAAAAGCAGAACGCGTCTCAGCAGCTCTCCACCCACATCCTTGAATGGTTTCTGACCCGCGAGATCGAAGGGGAAAAGTTTCAGTGGCACAACTACCCGGTGAACCAGCTCTTCGGGATCCAAAGTGAGTTTCCGTCCTTCATGGCGAACACCCATCGCCTCCTCGCGCCGCGCGATTGCGAGTATTATCGGCAGCGCTTGATCGCGGTCGGCCCGAAGTTCGATCAACTCCTCGAGAGCCTGAAGGTGCGGGAGCAAAAGGGTATTCTGCCACCGCGATTCGTCGTGGAGAAAGTGCTCGCCGAGATGAACAACTTCGTGGCCCAGCCGGCTTCGGAAAATATTCTGGCCACTTCCTTTAAGACGCGCTCGGCGAAGATCAACGGGATGACCGACGAGCAGCGGATTGCATCTCAGAAACGGATCGAAACCGCGATCACCGACAACGTTTACCCGGCCTATCATAAACTGATCGATTATTTCACCGCCGTCCTGCCCAGGACGACGACCGATGACGGCGTCTGGAAATTGCCAGATGGAGAAGCGTTTTACGCCTACGTTTTGCGGAAGAGTACGACCACGTCGCTCAAGCCTGATGAAGTGTACGACCTCGGCGTTCGGGAAGTAGCGCGAATCGAAACGGAAATGCGGGCCCTGCTCGACGCGAACGGTTATGCTGGCCGCCCGATCGGTGAAGCGATGGACGCAATGGGGAAAGAACCTCGGTTCCTGTTCGCGAACGACGACAAGGGGCGGGCCGACTCGCTGGCCGAGTATACGCGGCTGATCAACGACGCGATCGAACGTTCGCGGCTTTTGTTTGCGACCGTGCCGAAAGCGAAGATCGAAGTGGAACGCGTGCCCATCTTCAAGGAGACAACGGCGCCGGGGGCATATTATAACGGCGCTTCAATGGACGGAACGCGTCCGGGGATTTTCTACGCAAATCTGCGCGACATGAATGAAATCCCGAAATGGAGCATGCCGACCCTGGCCTACCACGAAGGCGTGCCGGGCCATCACTGGCAGATCGCCACCGCCCAGGAATTGAAGGGGCTGCCGCAATTCCGGAAGCTGATTCCGTTCACAGCCTACCAGGAGGGCTGGGCGCTCTACGCGGAATGGCTCGCGAAAGAAGCGGGTTGGTATGAAGGAGACCCCTTCGGCGACCTCGGTCGTTTACAGGCGGAACTATTTCGGGCGGTGCGCCTCGTCGTCGACACCGGCATTCACTGGAAACGCTGGCCGCGGGAACAGGCAATCGCATACATGCGCGAGAAAACCGGGATGGGAGAGAAGGAAGTCACGGCCGAAATCGAGCGCTACATTGTGAATCCGGGGCAGGCGTGCGCTTATAAAGTTGGAATGCTCAAGATCCAGGAACTGCGCAAACGGGCGCAGACGGAGCTCGGGACCAAATTCGATCAGCGGCAGTTCCACGACGTCGTCCTCAGGAACGGCGCCCTGCCGCTTGAGATTCTGGAGGAGCAGGTCGCGGCCTACATTCAGAAAACGAAGTAGACTCGTCCCTAGCGGAGCGGAGTCGATGGACCTCGCGGAAAGTCACTCGACGCGCCACGGGATCCCTCGACTTCGCTCGGGATGACCTGGTTATTTGGACGCCAGCTTCGGGATCGAGAAATTCTCGATCAGCTCTTTCACGTCGTGGACAAAATTCGCGGCCCCGGCGCCGTTCACTACCCGATGATCGAAGGTCAACGACAGCGTGATCACTTCAACGGGCTGGCTCTTTTTTCCGTCGCTGATCGTTTCATAATGCGCCGAGCCAACGAAAAGGGTTCCGACCGAAGGGGGCACCACAATCGGCGCAGCGGCGCGCACGCCAAAGGCGCCGAGGCTGCTGATTACCAGCGGCGCATTCATTGCATCCACTCGCCCGGTGCGCGTTTCCGCGACGGTCTCATTGTAACGCCGGACAAAATCCAGCCAGTCGCGCTTGTTCGCCTCTGTCACCACTGCGGTCGCGAGCCCGCCGTCTTCCAGAGCGACCGCGATGCCGAGATCGAATGGGTCGTTCTCCACAATCCGGTCATCTTCCAGAATGATGCGGCGAAACGGCGCGTGCTTTTCCATCGCGCGAACCACCGCCCACGCCACCATCACCGACGGCGACGCGCCCTCGTTTCCTTCCTTCTTTTTGGTTTTCTCGCGGGCGGATCGGATCGCATCCCAACGCGCGTCGATCTGGAGATTTGCCGGCACGACCCGCCCGAGCCGTCGGACGATCGTGGGTGAAAGAGCCGGCTCGATCGCGGTGCTTTTCTCGTTCTGGAGGGGCAGGCGGGTCGGCTGCTCGGGGGAATGCGCGGCCGACTCGCCATTCCGTTCGATCGCACTCTCCGTGCCTGCTCCAAATTCATCCGCCGAAACGGAGGTAACGATTGTCCCGATCTCCTGCCCGATGTCGACGGTCGCGCCCACCTCGGTTTTCCATTCGCCCATCGTTCCAGCGAACGATGATTCAATCGGGTAGACCGCCTTGTCGGTTTCGACTTCGCAAAGCGGATCGTCGAGCGCGATCTTGTCTCCAGATTTTTTTAACAACGTTACGACTTTCGCGTTCCGAATCCCTTCGCCCATGATTGGAACCACGATATTTTGCGCGCCCATTTTGGTCCTCTTGGAGCCCGGACCGCTGACCGTCCGCTGTTTCTCTGATGAAGCCGGCATATCCTGAGGCCGGTGCGTTTTCATGTCGTCCGCGGACACGACCGGCCGCGAACGGGCCGTTTCCAATTTTGCCGACATCGCGCGACGCAACGCGGCAACGATCCGCTTCACATCCGGCAACGCGGCATATTCGTAGATCGGGTTGTAGCCGATCATCACATTCGCCTTGCTCACCAGGATCGGCGGCGCCAACAGCTCGCTCCAAATCTCCGGCGATCCCACAAGATGCGCGACAATCATCTGGCCAACGCTGCAATTCTCGCTGTCTTCCTGCACGACCACAAGCCGTCCCGTCCGCGCAACCGATTCCTCAATCGCAGCGCGATCCCATGGAACTATCGAGCGCAGGTCGATCAGATCTACGCCGATCTCGCCGCCGATCTCGGCGAGAGCTTCCAGCGATTTCTCGACGGTGTTGCCCCATGCGACCAGAGTCACATCCGAACCGGCATTGCGTGTTCGCGCCACGCCGAGAGGCACCGGGCGCACCGGTTCCTTCGATTCATGCTCGGCCCAGAGCAAATGTTTCGGGACGAGCACGAATGTCGGATCGTCACAATGCATCGCCGTCCACAACAAACCCGCGGCATCCTCGGGCGTGCTGGGAATGGCGATGTTGATGCCGGGGAAATGCGCGAGCGCCGCTTCATTCGCCTGGCTGTGCCACAAACTTCCGCCCGGCAAATACGCGCC
>JBBRMO010000085.1:0-7809 GCA_038230815.1 Chthoniobacterales bacterium | reverse complement strand
CCAGGTCAATGGCACTGCGCACCTGCCGGCCAAAAGTATAGCCGCTCGAAGGATTCCCGTAATATTCGGTCAGAAAAGGCAGCATCTCCTCGATCACCGCCGGATCGAGCCGCGTCGTCGCATTATTATCGAGATAGATGATGTGCTCGCCTGCGATCATGGAAGCCGCCAGTTTAAGCAACCGCTCGGGTAACGTAAAGGGCAGTGTCGCAATTACTGCGGCGGGCGCGGGGCGTTTCCAGGATGCTGCGGCTCGCGATGGGTATAGCGGAAATAAAGGTTGCGCAGATAGATTGGTAACGGCATCGCCGTACTCAGGATGCCCACGGAATCGCGCTTATAAATGGCAAAATAACTGAGCATCAGGAGACTGCCGAGCGCGCTGCATTCCCAAAAACCGAAGGGAATCACGCTTTTGTGCGCGCGTTCCGAAGCGATCCATTGCAGCAGAAATCGCAGACCGAATACGAGGCTGCCGCTGAGCCCGACGATTTTCCAAGGGTTGATCAAGATCCCAAATACATGGGTCTCGGCGAGAAACTGTAAGCTGTTCATAACGTGCAAAGATTCCGCCAGTTCCCCATGGCCGACCAGCTTTTTCCCGGGGAGTAGCGCCGCGTCTCTGGTTTTTCCTGACGTAGACCTCTGGGGCGTTGCCCAGGGAAAGTTTCGCCCGAAGCCGCGCCTGAAATTCAGCGAGCTCGATTCGTTATCGTGCCTGGTGGATCGTGCGCTCCGTCGCGCGATGTTTAACAAAATCCCGGCTGCGCCCGGCATCCGTTTTAGCATCGAGCGGCGGAACGCTCGATCCACCTGATGCTCACTGCGTTATACTTTCTGCGCCTTCCCTGGTTCGCCTCCACCTGGATGTCGCTGAGATCGCAACCTGTTCTTCCGCCAATTTCCATCTAAGATTCCGCGCATGCCATCCATCTGGGATTTCGCCAACCCGCAGCTGCGTGATCTCGCCGTCTACGAGCCGGGCAAGCCGATCGAAGAAACCGCCCGGGAATTGGGCGCCGCGGCCGACCAAATCATCAAACTTGCTTCGAACGAGAATCCACTCGGGCCTTCGCCCCGGGCGCTGGCGGCGATGCGCGCGGCGCTCGACTCCGTCCATTTTTATCCGGACGGCGGCGGATATTATTTGCGCGAAGCGCTCGCGGAGAGACTGGGCGTCACCCGCGATCACCTCATCCTCGGAGCCGGCTCGAACGAGATCATCGAATTTCTCGGCCACGCCTTTCTCGATCGTGGCGATGACGTCATCACGTCCGAGCACGCCTTCGTCGCCTACAAACTGGTGGCAGCGGTCTTCGGTGCCCGCACGATCGAAGTTCCGAGCCCCGATTTCCGGCATGATCTCAATGGAATCGTCGCCGCGATCACGCCGAGGACGCGGTTGATTTTTATCGCGAATCCGAATAATCCGACTGGGACCCTTGCCGGACAGGACGAAATCGACCGGTTTATCGAGCGCGTTCCGCCTCACATTGTCGTCGTTTTCGATGAAGCCTATTTCGAATATCTCGATCATCCGCCGGACACGCTGCGATTTGTTCGCGCCGGCCGGAACGTGGTGGTCCTGCGAACCTTTTCGAAAATCCAGGGACTAGCCAGTTTGCGGATCGGCTATGGAGTGGCCCGGCCGGAATTGATTCAGGTGCTGCAAAAGACGCGACAGCCGTTCAACGTCAGCGGCCTCGCCCAGGCCGCCGCGCTGGCCGGCCTCGAAGACGACGAACACCGACTCGAGACCAAGCGCATTACCGACGAAGGGCGCGCCTATTTCGAGAAAGAATTCACGGACCTGGGTCTGCTCTTCGTGCCGGGCGTGGCAAATTTCGTTCTCGTGAACGTGGGCGACGGCGCGAAGATTTTCCGCGCCCTGCTTGAACGACGGATCATTGTTCGCGCCCTCAAGGGCTACAACCTCCCGCAGTGGGTTCGTATTTCAGTCGGCACAATGGAGCAAAATCAGCGGTGCATCGCCGCGCTGCGGGAGATCCTGGCGAGCGGGCCGGCGTGAGTGCTTCTCCAGAGCCCGCGGTCGCCGGGGAGACAATCGCGGCCATTTCCACTCCCGCGGGCGAAGGCGCCATCGCACTGGTTCGGATTTCTGGAGACGAAGCGATCGCGATCGCCGAACGAGTTTTTCGCGGGAACGAAAGACCGTCGGAAATTCCTTCGCACACCCAACGGCTCGGCGAGGTTGTCGAGGGCGATCGCGCGATCGATCAGGTGATGCTCTCGGTTCATCGCGCGCCCGCCAGTTACACCGGTGAGAATCTGGTCGAGATCAGTTGTCATGGCGGGATTCTCGTCACCGCGCAGGTGCTGGCTGCCTGTCTGGGGGCCGGCGCCCGTGCAGCGCGCCCGGGTGAGTTTACCGAGCGCGCTTTTCTGAATGGCAAAATGGACCTGACCCAGGCCGAGGCCGTGATCGATTTGATCAGGGCTCGCACCGACCTCGCCTTGCGCTCGGCGCACGAACAACTGGAAGGCCGGCTTGGCGACAGGATCGCGGCGATCCGCGCCGAACTCATCCAGCTCCTCGCCCACATTGAAGCGGCCATCGATTTTCCAGAGGAAGGCATCGCTCCGGATGAAGGGGCGCGGCTTCGCGACCGGCTCGATTCGGTTGGCCAGCAAATGCGCGACCTGATCGCAACGGCGGACCAGGGCCGGATCTTGCGCGAGGGGCTCCGCGCCGTCATTTACGGTCCCACCAACGCGGGGAAATCGAGCCTCCTCAATCGCCTCCTCGGGTACGAACGCGCGATCGTCAGCGAAAAACCCGGCACCACCCGCGATACGATCGAAGAAGTGATCAACCTGCGCGGGATCCCGATTCGCCTCCTCGATACCGCCGGCCTGCGGGAAGCGGCGGACGAGATCGAACACGAAGGAATCATGCGGACAGAACAATCGCTTACGGGTGCCGATCTCCTTCTGGAAGTGTTGGATCGTAGCGTCGAGAAACCAGCCGGATTCAAGGAGAACAAACCGACCGATCGATCGCGGCTGGTGCTGCTGAATAAGAGCGACCTGACGGAACATGCCGACTGGCTGGGTGTCGACGCCTTGCGGATCTGCTGTCTCACGGAAAAAGGACTCGAGGGCCTGGAAGAAGCGATCATCGAGAAAATTTCGCAACAGCATTTGCAGTCTGAAAGCGGGGTCGCGATCAATGCGCGCCATCGGGATTGCCTCCGCCGCGCGCTCGCTTCGTGCGACCTGGCGAACGGCACGCTGAGGGGGGGCCTCGCGCCTGAATATATGGCCGTCGATTTGCACGCGTCCCTGGGCGCGCTCGATGAAATCACCGGCGCGGCCGACACCGAGGAGATTCGCGACGCACTGTTTGCCCAGTTTTGCATCGGAAAATGAATTGTCATCCCGAGCAACGTCGAGGGATCCCGTGGATTCCTATGCAGCCACCATGAACGCGCACGCCATTTATCAACGTCTCGTTAGGCCGATTCTCTTTTCGCTCTCTCCCGAGACCGCGCACAACCTCGCCATTCGCAGTCTGCGCGCCGC
Organism: Chthoniobacterales bacterium; assembly: GCA_038230815.1. Taxonomy (GTDB): domain Bacteria; phylum Verrucomicrobiota; class Verrucomicrobiia; order Chthoniobacterales; family UBA10450; genus AV80. The sequence continues at coordinate 4,266 of JBBRMO010000085.1, read as the reverse complement.
TTCGTCCCTGCCCGCGGTCCTCCGCCAGCTCGAGCGTTTCCAGCCACCGCCAAAGCCCAGAACGATTTTCGGGCTGACGTTTCCAAATCCGGTCGGGCTCGCGGCCGGCTTCGACAAGAACGGCGTCGCGATCCCGGCCTGGGCCGCGCTCGGATTCGGGTTTGTCGAGATCGGCACGGTCACGGCCATGGCCCAGCCCGGAAATCCTAAACCGCGCATCTTTCGTTATCCCGAACACCAGGCCCTGATCAATCGTCTTGGTTTCAACAACGATGGCGCCGACGCCGTGGCTGCTCGTCTGCAAGGTTTGCGCGAGAGCGGTGCGTGGCCGGCGATCCCGGTGGGGATCAATATTGGCAAATCCAAAATCACGCCGATCGAGCAGGCCGTGGACGATTATCTTTATTCCTTCCGACTCCTCGCGCCGCAGGCGGATTATGTCGTGCTCAATGTCAGCTCGCCGAACACCCCCGGGCTTCGCTCGTTGCAGGAACACGACGCGCTCGAGCAATTGCTCAGCGCCATCCGGACGGAAAACGAAAAGACTCGGAAGCCCGTGTTCCTAAAGATCGCGCCGGACCTTACCCCGTCCGAGCTGGATCAAATCCTGGCCACCTGCACAGAACACGCCATCGCCGGAATCATCGCGACGAACACGACCCTGGATCATTCCGCGATTCCGGCGGCTCGCGATCAAACCGGCGGATTAAGCGGCCGTCCGTTGGGCGAAAAATCCAGCGAGTTTGTCCGCGCGATCACTTCGCGGTCGCAACTTCCCGTCATCGCCTCCGGCGGAATCTTTGATGCTGCGAGCGCCCGCGAAAAATTAGAAGCCGGCGCGCAACTTCTCCAGGTCTACACCGGCTACGTTTATCGAGGCCCGGCGTTACTGCGCGAGATCGTCGCAGCCCTCGCTTGAATTGGAGGGCGTTTGAAAGCCCGGCCGCGCGCTCTCGCGCTACGTTACGGATGTGAACCCCGAAAACATTCGGGGCTGACCCAGACGCCCTTCCAATCCTGACGCTTCGCCGAATGCGTGTTTAGCGCCAGGGGTGCCGCTTCATCGAAGCCTGGGCCAACGCTCCGGGACAAAATTCGCCCCGCACAGTGTACGTTTAGCGCCAAGGGCGCGGGTTCATACAAGCCTGGGGGCAACGCCCAAGGGAAGAGCTCCCCCGAAGCGAGCGCTGAAGGCGCGAATCAAGGAGGGCGGTCGCTTCAGTTCGGACACAGGCCGTTGGGCCAATCCCTCGACGGGTCGGTGCAAAACTCGCTACGCGATCCGGAGATGAATCGCGCTGTCAGCGCTAATGGATTTTCTCTGACGAAGTCCTGGGGCGTCGCCCCAGGCTAAGGTTGATGTCGCGCCCTTGGCGCTCAGTAGATATCTCGGCACCAGCCTTCGCCAAGCGCTGCGCCGTGGCAGGCAGCGAACTGGTTGCAGAAGAATGCTGTGACGCGTGCGCGTTTCTATTGGCTGAGATTATAGACCTCGACCAAGCCGACGCCGGTTGTATTCCCTTTTCCGCGAACCACCGCCGAATAGCTGCCCGGATCGAGATCGATCACAACCGCCGCTTCCTTATCGTTCGCTGGCGCCAGTCCGTTCGATTGAAGGATTTGCTGGTTCTGTTGCGAGTTCGTTTTCCAATTGTCATTAGATAAAATTAGCTGCGACCCACGATAAATATCGAGCGTCGGATCCAGTAAATCCGTCGTTAAGCCAAAGTTCTTCAGTGTCGGTCCAATGGCGCGAATTACGACGCGCTGAGTGGCTCCGGGCTGATTGGTCGGGGCGCCGACAATGAACCCGGCGATAAGCGCTCCGTTATCATTTTGCTCCACCTTCCCGCGCGTCGAGATATTCGCGAACCGGCTGCTGGCCGTGCCGCTGATATCGTACGCCTCCAACAAGCCCACTCCGTTGGTTTTGCTCCGCAAAACCGCAGTGTTAGCGCCGGGCGAAATCGTTACGACAATGGCCGATTCACGCGAGTCGTTGGGAGTCAGGCCATTGTTTGCGAGCGTCTGTTGATCGGAAGTCGTGTAGTCATCGTTGAAGGCGATCTGCGCGGTCTTGCCGCACAGTATCAGCGCCTTGGACGAGAGCGCCTTGCGGCTGGCCACCGATATTTGGATTGTCGAAGGGCCGTGTAGTTACGGGAGCGCCGCGCAAGCGGCAATCAGGGCGATAAATGATTTTAGGCGCATGGCGGGAACCTTTGGACACCGAGATATTCGGCTTCAGAAAGAAGCGCAGATATTCTCAAGAAAGTGGGCGGCGCGCAAGGGAGAGTTTTTCCGTTGTTGGCGTCGTAATTATTGGCTGGAACCGGCCCCCTGTACGACCGTGTTCAGGTCGCTGATGCTTCCATCAGTGAAGATGATTAGATTTCCGTTACCGTGGACGTTGCCGTGTTCGATGAACCAGGGCTGGCGAGGCCATTCGTGAGGCTCGATGGTTTGTCGTCGAAGGACGTAGGGAAATAATCGATGCGGGCGTTTTCGGGCGTGGAGTAATCGGGGTTCTGCAGCCCGGCCTGCATTGTCGGGCAGATCCAGGTTTTCCGCTGAATCCCAAAGGGCTCGAGCGCGGTGATCCACGCGTTCGCGTAGTCTTCCGGTGCGGTGCCTCCGGCCGTCGGTGGGATCTGCGGCCAGATGCCGTTGTTCTGCTGGAGGTAAAGATTCGCGCCGACCGAAAGGTTCTTCAGGTTGGCGATGCACTGGACGCGCTCGGCGCGGCTCCGGAGACGGGAGAAAAGGGGGATAGTGAGGACCGCGAGAATCGCGACGATTGCGATCACGATCAATAATTCGAGCAGGGTGAATCCGGGCTCGCGTCGCTGCGGCAAAGTCACATCCGCAGAGATTCCAAGGCTACCCGCCGCCGGTGCCCACCGTCGTTGAAGTGGGCGCCGTGTCGGATTGTTTGAACCCGGAAACGGCAAGCGAAAGGATGCTAACGATCACGGGATCGCCGTTCGCGGAGACCTGGCCCTCGGCAATATTGAGTGTGGCCGACCCCTGAATAACTGTGCTGGCGGTCGAGAGGGAGTTGGCGGATTTGAACGTTCCGACCGAGGCATTGAGAGGGCCGTTCGCGGTCGCGGTGACTGGAATAGTAACGACGGTGGTATTGCCTGACGAATCAGTCACCGTCCGGGAGAGATTGTAGTTAAAGGTGGCCGAGAGCACGCCCTGGATTGAGGCCTTCGTCGGATCGGCGGTCCCTTGAAGGGTGCCGCTGAAGACGCGTCCGCGTGAAAACATGACGAAAGGGCCGGTGGCGTTGCCGGTTTTGGGAACACCGACGGAGAAAACGCCGATGCTGTTACTTGAGCTCGGGGTTGTGGGATCGAACACCCCTTGGAGGACGCCGGCATAAACTCCCGGAAGGTTGTTGCTGGCGGGATAGGGTGGGCCCCCTTTGATCGCGAACGATTGCGAAGCGGCGAGGACGAGACAGAGGAGGGAAGCGAAAAGCGCTTTCACGATTCGCAAGCTAGCGAGGGTCGACGGAGGCGGTCAATGGAAAACTAAAAGCGCCTTCTCGCGCGAAGGACTGTAGTGGCAGGCGTGTCGCCTGCGCTCGGTTGTTCATGCAGCCGGCACGGCTGCCGCTACAGGAGGACAGTGAAGAAAAGCTGACGGCGATTAGAAAATCGCCGCTCCTTGGTCAAATCAGCGCTGCACCCACTTGGCGTTCTGGCCGACGATGATCGGCAGCTCGTCCATCATGTATTGGGTCTTGCCGATCACGCCCCACATCGGAACGCCGGTCGCGGCGTACCATTTTTTGTTCATGCTCTCGCCGGTGTGGCAGCCCCAGCTTTTCGCGAACGTGCCGCGGGCAAAAACCCGGCTGCTGATCTTTCGCAGCTCGTCTTCGTGCAGCCATGATTTGCAGGCGCTCTCGATGTTGCTGCTGTAATCGAACATGAAACACTTCGCATTGGAGTGACCGAAGTATTCGAAATCAACGACCTTGAAGCTGTCGCGCGGCTGGCCGTTATTCAGGTAATTGATGACTTCGTCGCCCTTATTGAAATAAACGATCTTGAGGTCGAACTTTTCTTTCACGGAATCGATGAAGGTGAACAGGTCCTGTTTCTCCTGGACGCCGCGGTCGATGTAGCCCTGCCGGTAAACGAGCCACGTGATTTTCGCGTCAGGCCCGGCGGTGGCGCGGATTTGCTCGGTCCGGATGCGGGCGGCCCGGATGAAATTTGCCCACCAGTGGTCGTGCGGCTGAAGCTTGTACTT
>JBBRMO010000084.1:0-7872 GCA_038230815.1 Chthoniobacterales bacterium | reverse complement strand
TTGGCCCGGGAGACGCCGTCCTGACCAGCGACTATTCCTACTTCGCAACCGGCGGCTGCATCGAGCGCGTCCACGCCACCCCTGTGTTCATCGACATCGACCCCCTCACCTACAAAATCTCGCCGCCCGCGCTGGAGCGTTATTTAAGCGAATCCTGCCACCGTGATGAGCACGGTTTGCTTCGCGGGCCAAAGGGCGAAACGCTCCGCGCCATCGTCCCCGTTCACCTCTACGGCCTCTGCTGCGAGATGGAGGCGATTCGCAAAATCGGCGAGCAGTTTCGGCTGCCGATAATCGAGGACGCGGCCCAGGCGCTGGGCGCGGAATATCCGTTCCGGGGCGCGAGCGCAAAGGCCGGGACAATGGGCGCGGCCGGCATCTTTAGCTTTTACCCTTCGAAAAACCTCGGTGCGGCGGGTGATGCGGGCATGATCATCTGCCAGGACAAAGCGTTCGGCGAACGCCTCCGCCATTGCCGTCAACATGGGATGGAGCCTCGTTACTACCATCATTTCATCGGCGGCAATTTTCGTCTGGACGAAATCCAGGCAGCGATCCTTCAGGTGAAACTGCCCCACCTTGATGAATGGTCGGCGGCGCGGCGGCGGGTCGCGGATATCTACCGCGAAGAGTTCACCCGGTTAAACCTGACGAATTCGATCGCCCTTCCCGTCGAGCCGTTTAAGGATCGCGGCCTAACGAATCATCACATCTATCATCAATATGTGATCCGGACCCCGCGGCGCGACGCCCTGCGGGAGCACCTGACGCGCAGGGAAATCGGGACGGCGATCTATTATCCGCTCGCGCTCCACGAACAGGAATGTTTTCGCTACCTCGGCCATGGCGCCGGCGAATTCCCCGAGGCCGGGAGGGCGGCGCGCGAGACCCTGGCCCTGCCGATGTATCCGGAGCTGGCGCGCGATGCTCTGCACCATGTCGCCGAGTCGATCGCGGAATTCTTTAGTCAAGGAGCGGGGATTTGAAAACTGCGACTTAAAAAAACGGCGATTGTAAAAACGCCGCTCGTTGTGGCAGCGAAAGCCGCAACGGACGCACCCAAATCACTTGCGACCCAGGGCGCCCAAGCCTATATCAACGCTCGCTGTTGCCGGCGATGCGGGTAGGTACCGAAGTGGCCAAACGGGGCGGACTGTAAATCCGCTGGCTTACGCCTTCACTGGTTCGAATCCAGTCCTGCCCACTCCCAGCGCGTTACCGCTTCTTTTTTGAGGCCGTCCTGCTTTTGCCGGCAGATTTTCCACCGCCCGGTTTCGCCGAGCGAGACTTCATCGAGCCGCCTGATTTCTTTCCCGGGCTCTTGCTGCGGTTCGGTTTCTGCCCGCTCGCCGCACGAGACTTCGATTTGCCGCGGGCTGATGAAGCGGGAGACTTCTTCGCCGGGCGCTTCGTGCCGCTCTTCCCCTTGGACTTGGCTCTCTTTGCCGGGCTGGAAGGGGCCTTCTTGCTCCGGGCTTTCGCGGCCGGTTTGGCTTTCACTGCGACGGCTTTCACGGCCTTTTCCACCGTTTTCTTGACCTTGGATTTTGCCGGACTCCGGGAACCCGCCGCGCGCCCGGCTAGCGCGCCGATTACGCCTCCAACGACCGCTCCCACTGGACCGGCGATACTGCCGAGAACCGCGCCTGTCGCGGCTCCTGCCGTTTGTTTCGAGATGGGTGGAATCTGAATATTTTCAGAGGATGAATCTGACGTGCCAGTTGATTTTTTGTTTTCTTCTTCAGCCATAAATATTCGTTCTTTGGGCAGTGGTTGTTTGATTGTAATTCGGATGAGGGATCGCTCTTAGCCGCACGAGTTCATAATTAAACAGGGCTAAGGAGAGGCAATTTGCCCGCCCTGGGACGAAAACAGAACATTCTCCCGTTCCACGGAAGCGCCGCGGCTAAGAAAGAATTCACGCAGCTCTGGGGTGTAAAACGCCTTGTCTTTTCCCGGGTTCAGACCCAGGAAAATCCTGCCACCATGATTTAGGTGCCGTTTCAGATCATCGAGGAAAAACGCCCATTCGGACGGCCCCCACCACCAATCCTGTTTGCTGATCCGGTTAAAATCGATCGAGAAGGCCGTAACCAGATCGAATTTGCGACCGAGATCGGGCAGCGGTTCGAAGGGTCGGATCGTCCACACCCGGCGCTCGACCCCAAAAAGTTCGAGCAATTGGGTGAAGAGCGGGAACTCATCGATATCCAGGCCGAGGCAGGTGTGCTCCAGCTGTTGCAGAACAAAAAGGAAGAAGCCGCCGCCGCAGCCGAGATCCAGGACAGCCCGGGGAGCGCATCGCTGGAGGTTCAGGTCCTGGGCGCGAGCAATGTTCAGGCGGAGCCAGCGCCTGACGTCCGCATACTTGGCGTAGTGCTCTCTCGAACCCGCATACTGGGCCCGGATCGCCGCCAATTTGGCCTGGTCGATCCGGGCGTAAATTGGCTCCAGTGGGACTGGATGAATAATACGCTCCGCCTTCCGCCAGGCGCGCTGATAGGTCAGCGGCTGGGCGAGCTTGGCGATCTTGTGGGAAAACTTCATCTGGACGCAGTCATCCCGAGCGGTATAAAGCAAAGTCGACGGACCCCGGGGAACGTCCAGCTTGTCGCGACGGGGCCCTTCGACTCCGCTGCGCTTCGCTCAGGATGACTGGAGCAGGGCGACCGCCGCCTGCCAAAATCGAACTGCGACCAGCCGGTTTTTTCTAGCGGCCGCGACGTTGGTTGCCACCGCCCTCGCGGCGTCCACCCCCGTAGCCACCACCACCTCCACCGCCGCCACCGCCGTATCCACCGCCGCCGCCACCGTATCCGCCGCCGCCGCCGCCATAGCCGCCGCCGCCGCTCCGTCCACCGCCGGGCGGACGAGGTTCGCGCGGACGCGCTTCGTTAACGGTCAAGGGCCGACCTTCCACGGTCTTGCCATTGAATTCGGTGATTGCTTTTTGGGCGTCCGCTTCGGACGTCATGGTGACGAAAGCGAAGCCGCGCGACTTACCGGTGAACTTGTCCTGCATCAACGTGACTTCCTGGACCGGTCCCACGCCGGCGAACATGTCCTGGAGATCGGTTTCGGTGGTGTTGAAGGAAAGATTTCCTACGTATAATTTAGTGCCCATCTGAGTTAACTGAGGAAAACGCCGCTTGGCCACTGTTCCCGCTCATCGGATTTCAAATCGCCACTGAAAAACTCAACTGACAATCTACCAACGCACCGAGCTTCCGTTTTCTTTTCGGCGTGATTAGTAGAGGCTTTTGTCAGCGAAAGCAACTAGAATCCGGGGCCAACCGCCCTTGCCTAAAATGCCTGATTTTTCCTCCATATCCCATGATCCAAACGGCCCCCGCGTGGCGGTGGTCGGGGCCGGCCTTGTCAGCCCGCTCGGCTTCGGCTTGGAGGGGACCTTGCAGTCGTTGCGTCAGGGCAAAGATTGCGTTTCGCGGGTTGAAGCTTTCGCAGTGGATCGTTGCCGCTGCCACACCGCCGGCCAGGTTCCCGACGTTCCTCTCGCCGAGGCCAACCAATATCAGCGCCGCCCCGCCCGCCTTCATCGGGTTGCTCAGATGTTGATCCTCGCACTGAAAGAGGCGATGGCTCAGGCTGGCGATTTCCGACCGGAGTTGACCGTCATGGGCACGACCAGCGGCGGGATGACGTTCGGCGAGCAATATTATCGCCGCCTCAACGACAAGGAGCGGTCGTCTCGCCTCGCCCCGACCTTGATTGCGAATTACCCGCCGCAAAAGCCGGTGATGGATGCGCAGGAAGCATTTGGAATCGACGCGCCCTGCCAGATCATCGCCAACGCTTGCGCGTCCGGAACGAACGCCATTGGCCATGCTTTCAACTGCGTCCGCTCAGGTCGCTACCAGCGTGTCCTGACGGGCGGATACGACGCGATCTCCGAGCTCGTCTTCGTTGGGTTCGATTCGTTGCAGGCGTCGACGCCGGAACGCTGCCGGCCTTTCGACAGGGAACGGAGCGGCATGGTCCTGGGTGAAGGCGCGGCCGTTCTCGCGCTGGAAAACCTGGAAGCGGCGAAGGAGCGCGGCGCCACCATCCTCGGTGAGATCATTGGATACGGCATCTCGACCGACAACTTTCACCTCACTCAACCCGACCCCTCCGGCAACGGAGCGCGGCGGGCGATGGAGGGCGCTCTTCAGAGCGCGGGCATTTCGCCCACGGAAATTGATTACATCAATGCCCATGGGACCGCGACGCAGTTCAATGACGCCGCTGAAGGCAAAGCGATCGCGGAATTGTTCAACGGAGTGCCGGTCAGTTCTACCAAGGGGATGATGGGCCATTCGCTGGGAGCGGCGGGAGCCATCGAAGCGATCATCAGCATTCTCGCTCTCCGCCATCAGTTTCTCCCTCCTAATATTAACTTTAGGCACGGCGATTCGGGTCTCGACTTGAACATTGTTGCGAACCACTCCGCGACCGGTCGAGTGCGAACCGTGCTTTCGAATTCCTTCGGTTTCGGTGGCACGAACGCCTCCGTCACCCTGCGCTCGGTTGCCGCATGAACCTGCACATTGCGGGCATGGGCTGGGTCACGCCATTGGGAAGCGGTGTGGATGAGGTTTGGAATCGCCTCCTCAAGGGCGATGAAGCAATCGCCGAGACGATTTCCAATCCGCTGGGCAGGGAATATCCTGTTTTTCGCGTTCCGCCCTCAGCCACCGCCAGCGCGCCGACTCACCCGCGACTGCGTCGATCGAGCGCCATCTCCCGGTTTGCTGTCGTCGCCGGCCTCGAGGCGCTGGCGAGCGCAGGCATCCAATGGAATTCCGACATCGCGAACCGCACCGCGCTCATTTTTGCCGTTTCCAATGGCGGCGTGATCTATACGAAACGATTCTACCACGAGATCGTCGAGTCGGGCGCGCAAGCGGCCAGCCCCCTTCTCTTCCCGGAAACGGTTTTCAACGCCCCGGCCAGCCATCTCGCGGCAATCCTTGGTCTCACCGGCGTGAGCTACACCCTCGTCGGCGACGGAGCCGTGGGAACGCTGTCCCTGAAAATGGCCGAGGATTTGATGGCCAGCGACGCGCTCGATTATTGTCTGGTAGTCGGCGCCGAAGAAGCCGATTGGCTGTTGTGCGATGCCTATCGCAAATGGCGGCTGCTTCGTTCCGCCCCTCCCATCGAGCCATTTCAGCAGCCGCCTCGCGGAATGATTCTCAGCGAAGGCGCGGGGGCCGTTTTGCTGGGTCGCACCGGGGCAGTTCAAATCGAAAGGATCGCTGGCGGAACGAATTTCCGGAAACAAAAGGACGTGCACGATGCCGTGAACAGCGTTTTCTCGGAGCTATGCCAGCCCTTGCCCGATCTCATCGCCCCGAGTGCGAATGGAACCTTCATCGATCATGCGGAACATGCCGCAATCGGGAAACATTCTCCGAGAGCAATGGTTTATGCCGTGAAAGGCCCGCTGGGAGAAAGCGTGGGAGCAAGCAGTCTATGGCAAACCATCCTGGCAGCTCAGGCTTTGAGAAGGCAGCGGCTCCCGGGGTTCCCCGAGTCGGCGACCCTGCACAGTGCAATCGTTTCCACCTGCGGGCTAAACCAGCAGGTGGCCGGACTGCGCCTCCGGATTTGACCCTCAAACTAGCGGCGGCCAGGCCGGTTCCACGATGGGGCGTTTTGCCTTTGCAACGGGCTGGCCGTTCGGTAGCTTCGCGTCCCGCGATGCGTAGGCTGCTTTTTCCAGTTTTTGGTCTTTTTTGCGCCTATTCGTGGGCGTTCGGGCAGGCGGGCACTGAAAAGCAGCCGATAGAAATCACCGCCACGGGCGACACGAATTACCAGGACGGCCTCGGAACCGCTCATGGCAACGTCGCTATTCACACGGGCGACGCCGACATCTATTCCGACGATGCGACCTACAATCCCAAGACTCACATCATCGTCGCCGAGGGCCACGTGCGCATCTATCGCACCGCCGGGCTTTTTGTCGGGGACCGCGCGATTTATAATACCGAGACGAAAGAGATCCAGGCGGTCAATATGAAGACCGACAAGCAGCCCTACCTGGTCGCCGGCGACAAGGTCACTACCATTTCGGACGGCGCGTTCCTGATTTCAAAGGGCGCGTTCACAACCCACGACTCTTCGAAGCCGGATTTTCGCCTCCAGGCAAAAACAATGCGGATCTACGAAAAGGATCGCGTCATTTTCCAAAACGTCACGTTCTACGTCCGCGACATCCCGATTTTTTGGTGGCCCTACATGTATCAATCGCTCGACGATTCATTCAGTTACATGATTTCGCCGGCCTACCTCAGCTCGTGGGGACCGTCGATCCTCGGCCGCGTTACGATGCCGCTCACCGATGACATCAAGGCTGTCATTCGGCTCGACTACCGTTCGAGGCGCGGCGTTGCGTTCGGTTTCGAACCCGACATTCGCTTCGGCACCGACAAGCAAAGCTGGGCCCGGATCCGGACCTACTTCTTGAAGGACGAGAACCCCGATATCAATCGCACGTCGGTTTCACGACCCGACATCTCCGAGGGCCGCTACCGCGTTTCCCTCCAAAGCCGGACAAAATTCGCGGAGGACGTTTACGGAATCGCGAACATCACAAAACTGAGCGATGAATTTATCCTCCAGGATTTTTTCCCGGGCGAATTCCAAATCAATCCGCAGCCGGACAACATCGCTGCGGTGACCAAGACGAATCCGAATTATACGCTGACTGCGATTGGCCGCTTCCAGGCCAACGAATTCTTCGAAACCACGGAGCGTTTGCCTGAAGTGGCGCTCGATGTAAAACGTCTTCCACTCTTCGGCGGGCCCATTTTTTATGAGGGTGAAACCAGCCTGGCCGAGCTTCATCGAAATTTCGCGAGCGGCTCTACTTTCGACGACTACAGCAGTCTACGGTTCGACTCGTTCCACCAGTTTAGCTTCCCTAACACCTACTTCGGCTGGCTCTCGATCGTGCCCAGGGCCGGTTTCCGCGCAACGTATTACAGTGAAACGCGGGACTTGGGGAAGACCCTCTTCACCCCGAGCACGAATCCGCTGATCCCCGATTTCATCGTGCCCGATTCGACTCCATTGGTAAAAGGTGGCGACAAACTCCGGACCGTTTTCAACGGTGGGGTGGAAGCTTCCTTTAAAATCAGCCGCACCTGGGACAACGCCCAAAGCAACGCGCTCGGGCTCGACGGCCTCAAACACGTCATCCAGCCGTTCACGAATTTCTCCTGGACCTCCAGCTCGCTTTCCGACCCGGCGTCGATTCTGCAGTTCGATCGCTACCAACCTTCCACCCAGTTGCGCCCGATAGACTTTCCCCAGTTTACCTCGATCGATTCCATCGATAGCTGGACCATCTGGAGGGTCGGCGTGCGCAACCGGCTCCTTACTCGTCGAGACGATTCCACCGTGAGCTGGATGGACATCGAAACCTACATGGACGTGAACATCGACAACCCGTATGACAGGACACCGTACTCGAACCTGTTTAATCGGATCAACTTCACGCCCGTGCCCTGGGCCAGTTTCGGCATCTCCTCGCAGGTTCCGGTGTTCGAGAAGGGTTTCACGGAAATCAACACGAACGTCAATATCCAGCCGATCTCGAACCTTCAGATCTCCTTCGCTCACCGTTATCTCAATCAGAATCCTTTCTTCGATAACAGCAGCCTTTACGTCGTTGGCGGCTACTATCGGATCGACGACAACTGGGGCGTCGGCTTCTCCGAGCAGTACGAAGGCACCACCCGCGTCCTGGAACAGCAGCGTTACTCCGTCTATCGCGATCTAACGAGCTGGGTTGCCTCGGTCGGCGCGATCATCCGCGACAATGGCGGCGTGAAAGAATATGGCGTGCTTGTAACCTTTACCCTG
>JBBRMO010000083.1:0-7911 GCA_038230815.1 Chthoniobacterales bacterium | reverse complement strand
GGCCGCGCCGGCCGAAAAGAATTTCGTGATCCGGTAGTTCGCGGTCAGGGTGAAGACCTCACTCACATCCGTCCGATCAATGTTGCGATAATCGCGCACAAAAATCCGGCCTACCGCCCCGAGCGTGAGCGAACGCGTCACGTTCACCGCGTAACCGGCATAAACATCGAACTCGTCGCGGCGCGGCGGCGACGGGTCCGCATGCAGGCTGACATTGGTATCGACCCCCAGGGAAAACTGCTGAGCGCGCCCGATTCGGAAGGGCAATTCCGCGCTGAAGAAGATCGAGTGGTTCGAGAAGAAATCGTTGAAACTGTTCGAAAAGGTAAGCCGATTGTAATCGTATTCCGCGCGGAGCATCAGGTTGTGCGCCTTCGGCAGAATGTAGGAAAGACCGGCTTGAAAATCGAAGCTGCCGAAATCGAGAGCGCTGTATTTATCGTAGTAAAATTCCTGACGCTGGAGACTGAGAGAACCGTAAAGCGTGCTGGTAAAACGCGGCGCATAAGTCACCCCGACCGCCGGCGCCACCAGCACATCCCCTTTTTCGCCGCTGCGAGTGAGGGCCACGTTCGACGTGTAATAAAACGGTGTTGCCACCGATGCGGTAAACGGTTCGTAACGTTCGACCCGTTTCAGGATCTCCTGCTCGCCAATGTCCGCGTCATTCGGACTTTCGGCAGCCCGTCCGTTGTCCACGCCGTTTTCTTCCGAGTAGGGATCGGTCGATGAGGCTGGAGCGGTTCGCAAAAGCTGGGCGCGATCCTGGACGCTAACCTGTTGGGCCGAAAGCAAACCGGTGAGCCCGAACGCGGCCACCGTCGCCAGGAGGCCGGCCACGAGACGGAAAGGGAATCCAACAAAATGAAGAGCGCCGGGCATCGAGAGCGTCTAGTTGTGACGCTCTGGATTCCACCCGTCAAGCCTGTAAGCGGCGGTTTCATTCTGGGGATCGCAGGCCGCCAGCCGGCAGCTTGCCGGCTCCATCTTAGGGTCCGCAAATCCAGCTTCAAACGAAGCCTCTCGGCAAGCTGCCGAGGCAGGCACGTTGGCAGCCTGCGCTCCTCTATAATTCGAGGAGACTCCGCTGCCACGGGACCAGCAGCGCCGCGCTCCGGCTGCCATCCGCGGCCACTGCATCGAGCGCGCCCCGGGGCGCGATCAACGAAGGATCGAGCCCATGAACGTTAGCCACGGCGTCGCGGCGCCGGCGCAACTCCTCGGCCGCCCGCTCCATTTCCCGGGTGGGCCGGGTTCCGCGCCGCTTCGGGCGCACCGGCCATTCGGATTCAGGTAAATGGAGGCCGCGTTCCGCCGCCTCCCGGAAACCATGGCGACGCCGCGCCGAAAAATGCCGCGGATCGGGACTTTCGCCAGCCGCGAACTCTTCCGCCGCGCGCAATAACAGGTGGTTTTGCAAAATATGGAACGACGGTCGATCCGCGGCTTGCGCTTCTCTGTCTCGCCATTGCCAGAGCTCGCGCAAAATCGCCCAGGCGCGCCCGCCCAGTTTTCCCGAGCCCGTAATTCGCCACGCTTCGTCCTCGTCTTTCGTCCGCTCGATTCCGGCTTGCTCGAGGGCTCGTTCACAGGATTGGTGGAACCACTCGATCCGGCCGCGCTCGCGCAAACCCGTCTCTAGTTTTTCGGCCAGAGGCAACAGGTAACGCGTGTCGTTGATCGCGTATTCCGCCATATGTTGGGGCAACGGCCGCTGCGCCCAATTCGCTTTTTGCGAGCCCTTCACCAACGTGACTCCAAAGTGCTGCTCGACCAGCGCCGCCAGACTGAACGATCGAATCCCCAGGAGGCGCGCCGCGATCACCGTGTCGAAAATCCGCGTCGCGACAAACCCGAGGCTGCGGCGAAGCAGGCGCAGATCGAAGTCGGCTCCCTGGAGGACGATTTCTTTTCGCGATAGCGCCCCGGCCAGCGGCGCCAGATCAAAGTTCGCCAGAGGATCGACCAGGCAATCATGCCCCGGGACACTCAGCTGGATGAGGCAAAGTTTTTCAAAATAACAGTGAAGACTGTCCGCCTCCGTATCGACCGCGATGCGATCGACCGGCGCGAGCTTTGGCAGCAGTTCTGCAAGTTGGGCGTCAGTCTGAATCATCGAGAAAGCTCCAAGCACCAACATCCAAGTCCGCCTTCGGACGGACTCGCTGCGGCGAGCTCCAAAGAAGCTCCAAATCCCAGACAAATCCTGGTTCCCAAATTCAAAATCCAAACTTGCCGCGTTTTCTTCATTTTCTTCGTTGAGGGTTTGGTTCTTTGCTTGGGATTTGGTTTTTGGGATTTCTACCTGAGTCCGCAGAGCAGTAATTCCGCGTTCGTCTTCGTCGCGTTCAGGTTATCGATCAGCTTCTCCATCGCCTCGATTGGCGGCAGTGCGGCCATCGCTTTGCGGAGTAATTGGACCCGCTCCCATTCCTCGGGGTGGTAAAGCAAATCTTCCCGGCGCGTCGCCGAGAGAAGACAGTGGATCGCTGGATAGAGACGCTTTTCCACCAGCCCGCGATCCAGATGCAGCTCCATGTTCCCCGTCCCCTTGAACTCCTCGAAAATCACCTGATCCATCTTGCTGCCGGTATCCACCAGCGCGGTCGCCAGGATGGTCAGGCTGCCGCCTTCTTCGCAATTGCGCGCCGCTCCGAAAAATTTCTTCGGCTTCAGGAGCGCCTTCGCCTCCACGCCACCCGACATTGTCCGGCCTTTGCCGGGCTGGAGGGAATTGTAACCGCGCGCCAGCCGCGTGATGCTGTCGAGCAACACGACCACGTCCTTGCGTTGTTCGACCAGGCGCTTCGCCCGTTCGAGGACGAGCTCCGCCACCTCCACGTGTCGCTTCGAATTCTCGTCGAAAGTTGAATTATAGACATCGCAATCGACTTCGCGCTGCAGATCGGTCACCTCTTCCGGTCTTTCGTCCACCAGCAGAATGATCAGGATGATCTCCGGATGATTCACCCGGATCGCCTTCGCGATTTCCTTCAGCAGGATCGTCTTGCCCACCCGGGGCGCCGCCACGATCAGGCCGCGCTGTCCGCGCCCGAGTGGCGTGAGTAAATCGACGGCACGGGCGCTGATCGAATTCGTCTTGGAATTCTCCAGCATGATTCGACCCTCCGGGTACAGCGGCGTCAGGCTGTCGAACGCAGTCGGGGCCGACCATTCCTCGACCGGAAAGCCTTCAATCGCCAGGATTTCATCCAGCATGATCAATTTTTCGCGGTCGCGCGGCAGCCGCAACGTTCCGTGGATTTTTTGCGCCGGCTGGAGTTTGAATTGTTGAATAAAGGCGCGGGGAACTCCCACGTCTTCCGGAACCGTCAGGAAATTTAATCGCGGCCAGCGCAGCACGCCGAAGTGGTCCGCAACCGGATCGAAAAACCCGGTGGTCGTAACCGGAATGTTTCGCCCGAGAGCCGCGCGGACCAGATCAAGAATCAGGTGATGGCGCGAGCGCCCCGGATAAACGCGCAGATCGAATTCGCGACAAAGCTTTTCGACCTCCTCCGGCTCAAGCGCCTGGAGCTCATTCACGTCGAGCGCCGCCGGCAACTCTTCTGTAGCGGCAGCCGTGGCGGCTGCTCGTGGCGCCGCCCCCATTGGTGCCGCGTCCGCTCTCTCTGCGGACCTTTCTTCAGGCCGCGTTGATTCGTCTTCGTTCATCTATAATTAATTGGAGGGGCGCCCGCCGTGGCGTCCCAAATGGGTGGGAGGGGACAGAGCCCATCCCTCCAGCGCGCAAATCACCCGGCCCTTTCCCACAACCCAACAAGCAACCTCGCCTGTTCCTTTAACACCTTGAGCCCGCCGTTGTTCCAAACGATGTGATCGGCCCGGCCGATCTTCTCCCTTAGCGGCATTTGCACGTCGATCATCGCTTGCGCCTCTGCCCGGTCCAGTCCCGTCCGCGCCATGAGCCGCTCAAGCTGGATTCGCGGCGAACAGGCCACCACCACAACCTTATCGCACAGGGTTTGACCGCTGGTTTCATAGAGAAGTGGGATATCAGCAAAAAAAAGCTCCGTGGAGTTGCGATGGCCTTCGGCTTCGAGGCTCCACTGACGACGAATGCGCGGATGCAGGATTTGCTCCAGCGCGCGTTTCTTTTTCGCGTCGGCGAACACTATGGTACGAATTGCCTCCC
This sequence comes from Chthoniobacterales bacterium, assembly GCA_038230815.1. Classification (GTDB taxonomy): domain Bacteria; phylum Verrucomicrobiota; class Verrucomicrobiia; order Chthoniobacterales; family UBA10450; genus AV80. Next base: position 3,755 of record JBBRMO010000083.1, on the reverse strand, counting down.
GATTCAAGTCCCCGCTCGAATAAACCGACTCACCGAATTCCTTTTCAATAAGTCCCCTCACCTCCGGGTCCCCGTCCGTCAGCTCCCGCGCCGCTACGTCCGCGTCAAAAAAGCGGGCGTCAGGACAAAGCTCGCGCAAACATTGCGTGAAGCTCGTCTTCCCCGTGGAAATCCCACCCGTTATTCCGATCGCCGCCATAGTTTAATTAGAGACGCCGCGTTCGCCTCCGGAAGAACTCACCATGTCCGCCGTTGGACGGACTGGCCGTGGCGAGGCGATCTCCGGCGTCAGCTCCGCCGACAGTTGAGCACGAAACTCGATCAGTGAAAAAGGAAAGCGATTCGTGAGTGAGCCAGATGTTTTGAGCCGCCCTCTCTAAGATCGCATTCAGGAACCGCTCTGCGCGTCGCTCTTCTTTCTGATAATACGCGCGATTTGGATCTAGGTGACGAGTAAAAGGAAAACGGTACCCAGAAATAGTTCCCAAATCAGGCCGACGCCGGCCGCATAGCGAACCAGCGGGCCATCGACGGTGCGCCCAAACAAGGTGCCTGCAAATTCCGGCGAGACCAGCGCGACAACGGAGGCAAAAGGCCGCTTAGGGCTGACGACGCCAGCGCGCCCCTAACGAGAGAGAGGAAGTAACGGAGGAAACTCATTTCAACCTAACGAGAAGTTAATCACCGTCAGGGTAGAGCTCAGATCTAAAGCGATCAACCGCAGGATTGAATGCGCAATCTCGATGGCAAAACCTCGCAACCGCGATTATTCTCACATCCTCCAGAACAGTCGTTCGCCTCAGGATCCCCTCCAGGATGAGAGGATACTTTGAGATTTCAACTCGCGGTAATAAGTTTTGTTCTGGCTCTCGCCTTGCCGGCGCCGCCCGCATCGGCGGCGACGGTCCGGGTTACGACCTGGAACCTCGAATGGTTCCCCAACGGGTCGAAGAAGGAGTTGCCCGCGCCGGAACAGGCCAAGCGGATCGCCCTTGCAGCCGATGTGCTGCGACCGCTGAACCCGGATGTGATCCTCCTCCAGGAAGTTCGTGACTACGACGCCTGCGCAAAGCTCGGCGAAGCGATCCGGCCTCACACTTATCAGGTCGCTATCTGTTCGGCCTTCAAGGAGCCGTTCACGTCCGGCTTTGGCAAACAGCAGGTGGCCATCCTCGCGAAGGAACCGGCCCAGGCCGCCTGGTCGGAGCCGTGGAAATCGATGGATGGCGTCGATCCCCCGCGCGGATTTGCCTTCGCCTGGTTCAAATTCGGCGGCAGCGACGTGGGAATCTACTCCCTCCATTTGAAGAGCAACCTTATTATGAAGAGCGACAAGACGGTGGAAGCGCTGAAAAATATTCGAAAACGCGAGGTCTCCATCAGTCAGGTTCTCAATCACATGCGCGACGTCATTACGCCCGCGTTACCGTTGGTGAAAAGCTTTGTCGTGGGCGGCGATTTCAACACCAATCTGGATCAGCCCGATTTCGCTGCGGAAAAGACTCTCGCGACGCTCTCGGCGGCCGGCTTCCGGAGTTCGACAGACGGCGCTCCCCGGACTCAGCGTGTCACCCACCCCGGCAACGGCCCCTACCCCGACGCCACCTTCGATTACCTTTTCGGGCGGAACCTCATTCCCGCGAGAACGCTCATCACTCCTTCAAAAGCGTCAGACCATTATCCGGTAACATGCGACTTCTCGTTAGGCGGCACCTATGTCCAAAGTCCCTCCCTGCCGGCGTCGAACCCGACCGCGCTCCCGGCGACGCAACCGGCCATGCCGCAATTCGTCACCCTCACCCAGCCCGTCAAAATCAAGATCGCTTATGGCGAGACAGTCTTGCCTCGAGGATTGAAGCTCGCCGTCTTATCGTGCACCGCGCAGACCGTGACCGTGAAATATCTCGAAGAAACACCCACCATTCCAATCGATTCGACCGACTTGCAATAACCTGGCGGGACGCTCCACCCACTCTTTTGGAACGGGATGGCGCGCCCCTCCAAATCGGGGTGTTCTATTCTGGTGGATCGGGCGCTCCGTCGCGCGATGATAAGATTGTCGCGGCTCCGCCGCCAAATTGTGGGATCGACGCGTTGCCCAGGCCCTTCCTCATTTATCCTTCTGGAACGTCCACTCTTTTGGGACGGGACGGCGCCCGTCCCTCCAAGCCCCCGGAGACGCGAAGTTCGCGCTTGTTTCACCCGGGCTTTTTTGATAAGAAAACGTGTAATCAGTCGGCGCTGGAAAAGTCGCAGACCACAGCGGCAAATCGATAATTCAACTCTTCAAGTCAAGATCCTGACCATGATACCGCGCTGTCGGTTCTACGTCCTCGTGTTCGGCTTTATTCTGGCCCACTTCGGGCTCGGCCTTAACCAAGGATTCGCCGCCACTATCGTCGTCACCACTACCGCCCCGGGAGTCCATGGCGACAACACCTGCTCTCTGCAGGAAGCGATTTTCTCGGCCAATTACGACGACAACGTTGCTCCCTTACCGGGAGACCCCACCCAGTTTGTCGTCACCGGCTGCAACAAAGGGAACGGCAACGACACGATCGTATTGCAGAATGGTGCGGTTTACCAAATGACAGCTCCCTCGGTGGACCCAGCGAACCCACTCGGACCGACCGCCACCCCACTGATCTTCTCGAACATCACTATCGAAGCTAACGGCGCGCAGTTGATAGGAAAAGCCAACGGTTCCTCGGTCGTGACGACGCCCAGTCAGAACTTCCGCGCCTTCGCGGTGGGCATCGCTACGGTTGATCTTGGCCAGATCGAACCGGGTCGCGTGGTCTCAGGCACGGGCCAGCTGACACTTAACTACGCTTACCTTAGGAACTTCCAGATCCGGGGCGGAGACGGGACATCCGGGGGCGGCGGCGGCATGGGCGCAGGCGGCGCAATCTACCAAAACGGTGGTGGATTGACGCTGGTGAACAATACGTTTCAAGGCAACTTCGCGTTTGGGGGTAATAGCGGCGCCGGCAAGGGTGGTGGTGGGGGAGGTTTGTCGGGCAATGGAGCCCCGCCGGGCCTCGAAATTGGCGGTGGGGGCGGCGGTTCGTTGGGTAATGGCGGCGGCCCGCCCTCCAACAGTTCTTTTGGCGGTGGCGGCGGCGGAACTGTAACTAATGGCGGGGTACCCGCGGCGGGCTTTAGGTGCGGCGGCACGGGAGGATCCTATGGAGACAATGGTCACGCTGGTGCTTGCCCAGGGGGCGGCGGTGGCGGCGGCGGCGGCGCAACATTTGGATGCATCCCGGGAATGTGTCAGTCACCGGGCGAAGGAGGAACGGGTAACTACGGTGGTGGCGGCGGCGGCGGCGGCCGTTACTCAGATAACGGCTCAGCTGGGAGCAATGGCGGTAATGGAGGATTTGGAGGTGGTGGAGGAGCCAGCGGCGGCACAGGCGATATTACCACCAGCGACGGTGGTAATGGAGGGTTCGGCGGCGGCGGCGGTGCCGATCCCGGATCCGGCGACAATCCCGGAACTGGTGGCCCCTTTGCCGGCAAGGCCAGCGCAACTAAGGGGGGTGGCGGCGCAGGTCTCGGCGGTGCCCTCTTCAACGACAGTGGCACGCTAAACGTTTCAAACTGCACCTTCTTTGGCAACAGCGCTTACGGGGGCGCCGGTTTTGAAAACGGTGATGGCCAGGGCAACGCCATCTTTTCGCGCAACGGCACGACCAACCTGACCCACCTCACGGTGAGCGACAGCTCCGACCCGAATGGAACTGGCATCGTGG
>JBBRMO010000082.1:0-7934 GCA_038230815.1 Chthoniobacterales bacterium | reverse complement strand
GCCTATCAAGCTGCCGCGCAGAAGCAAACTATTCCTATTACTTGATGAGAACGATGGCACTGATCGGCGCCGGCGGAAAAATGGGCTGCCGCATTACCAACAACGTGAAGAAGAGCGAGTGGCGAGTTCACTACGTCGAAAGCGCAGCCGCTGGTGTTCAACGCCTCGGCGACTGTGGCGTGAAAACCTCTTCCGCCGCCGAAGCGCTCGCCACGGCGGATGTCATCATCTTCGCCATTCCAGACGTGGCCATGGAATCCGTCACTCGCGAAATGATGCCGCACGTCAAATCGGGCGCGCTCGTCATGCTTCTCGATCCAGCTGCGCCGCTCGACGGCAAAATCGCGCACCGGCCGGACCTCGGTTATTTCATCGCGCATCCATGCCATCCCTCGGTCTTCAACTGGGAACCCACCGAAGAAGGCTTTCGCGATTTCTACGGCGGCATCAGCGCCAGGCAAGCGGCGGTCTGCGCGCTCATGCACGGCGGCGAAAAATTCTACGAACTCGGTGTCGAAGTCACGCGCCTGATCTACAAGCCTGTGTTGCGCATCCATCGTGTCACGGTCGAACAGATGGCCATCCTCGAACCGGCGCTCGTCGAGACGCTCGCCCAAACCTGCATGGAAATCGTGAAGGAAGGTTACGATCGCGTGGTGGCCAAAGGTATTCCTGCTGAAACCGCCCGAGATTTCGTGCTAGGCCATTTGCGCATTCAAATCGCCGTGCTCTTTGGTGAAGTAAACGGCACTTTTTCAGACGCCGCCTATAAAATCAGCAAACGCGCCAAACCCGTTCTGTTCAAAGAGGGCTGGCAGAAGATATTCGAGATGGACGACATCCGCGAGCAGGTCCGCGACATCACGAAAAAATGAAATTCGGCCTGAGCAGCTACACCTATGGTTGGGCTGTCGGAGTGCCTGGGCACGACCCGGCTAAACCCATGGACGAGCACGCTTTGCTCAAAGAGGTCTGCGCCCACGGATTCAGACTGCTCCAAATCGGCGACAACCTGCCACTCGAGAACTTCGATGATTCACGGCTCCTCGCCCTCAAGGAGGCTGCGGACCGGAATCATATCGAGCTGGAAATAGGCGCACGGGGACTGACCGCCGACAGAATTCAGCTATACGCCGGGATCGCGCGAAAACTCGGCGCGGAATTCATTCGGTTTGTCATCGACGACCCGACCTCCGGTTATCGTCCTGATATTGAAAGAATCATCGAGGTCCTCACAGAAAGCCTTGCTTCCCTTCGCGGTCTTTGGCTCGGCCTCGAGAACCACGACCGTTTTGCCGCCGCCCAGTTCCGTCACATCGTCGATAAAGTCGCCGCAGAAAATGTGGGCATTTGCCTGGACACCGCCAACTCGCTCGGCGCGGGAGAAGGACTGGAAACAGTGGTTGCGGCACTCGCCCCGGTCACATTCAATCTGCACATCAAAGATTTCGAAGCGAAGCGGCTCCCGCACATGATGGGCTTTACCGTCACGGGCTGTCCGGCCGGCACTGGGTTGGTGGATCTTCCGCGACTGCTGGAACACCTTCGCCCGTTCGGGCGGTGCCGCTCCGCCATTCTTGAACAATGGACTGTTCCCGAAAACGATCTGGCATCCACCATCGCCAAAGAGCGGGATTGGGCTGAAACCAGCCTCGCATATCTCAAACCGCTTTTTACATGAAACCGATCCTCTCCCTTCTCAGCCTCGCGTGCGTTCTCGTCGGTTGCGGTAAACCGGCCGGCTCCAGCACCGAGGCTGCTCCGTCCACTTCGCCTCGGCCGCTTACCGTCGGTGTCGCTTTCGAAACCTTGCAAACCGAATATTGGGTCGCCGGTTTCGAAGCAATCAAAGCGGAACTGAAGAAACGGAACATCGCCATGCTCGAAGCCGTTTCCGACAGCGACGCCAGCCGCCAGCTTCAGCAAATCAAGACGTTCATCTCCCGCGGAGTCGATGGCATCGTTCTTGTGCCCAAGGACGCAAAAACTTGCATCCCCATGATCCGCGCCGCCAACGAAGCCAAGATTCCGATCGTCCTTTTTAATCGCCCCTCCGCACCAAGCGACACCCAGTCCACCGCCGTCGTTGCTGACAATCGCCAGCTCACCCGCGATACCGTCACCTACATGCTCGAACAAGCAAAAAAAATTCCCGGAAAACACAAGGCGATGGTGGTTCTGGGCGACCTCGGTGACATCAATGCGATCGGCCGGCGTGACGGTTTTGAGGATGCCGTCAAAGGCAATGAAAGCATCATTGATGTTGTCGCGCGTGTGCCGAGCGAATGGAACCAGGAGAAAACTCAGGCCGGCGTCGCCAATGCGCTCCAGGCGAATCCGGACATCGACTTCATCTTTACCTCTTCCGATTTTCTTTTCCCTTCGATCACCTCTGCCTTGAAAGCCGCGGATCGTTACAAGAGAATCGGCGAACCCGGCCATGTTATCCTCGGCGGCTTCGACGGAGACGCCACCGCGTATCGCATGCTCACCGACGGCTATCTCGACGCGACCGGTGTGCAGGATGTCTATTTCGAAGCGGAGGCATCCATTCAGGCGCTCCTCGACAGGCGCGAAGGCAAAGCGGTCGGAGATCTGATCCTTGATTCCGGCTTTGTGATTCACCAGGGGAATTTAAAGGAGATGGCAGCGCGCATGTGGGGCGCTAACATCAAGAAGTCCCCATGACCCCGGCCGCGCCCGAAATCTCTCGCGCCCCGCGTTGGCTGCACCTGCTCCTTTCCGACTATTTCAGCCTGATCCTGACCGTCCTCCTCGTCGCGATTTTCGCCCCCTTCACTCCGGGCCTGCTCAGCCGCGCGAACCTCCTGAATATCTTCAGTTATCTCCTGCCGCTTCTAATCGTCGCTATTGGGCTCACCCTCGTCATGATCACAGGCGGGATCGATCTCTCTGTCACCGCGATCGTCGCGGTTGCCAGCGTCGTGGGTGGCTCCCTCATGACCGCCGGGCATCAACCGGCCTTCATCGGCGTTGCGACAATGCTCCTCGTCGGCCTGCTCATTGGCGCTGCGAACGGAGCAATGATCACCGCTCTTCATCTCCCGGCTTTCATCGTAACGCTCGCCTCGATGATGTTTGTCAGCGGCTTCGCCGTCTGGTTCACCCAATCCCGGAACATCGATCAGCTCCCGCCCGCCTTTTTGCAGATTGGTCAGACGCTGCTGATCTCAACCGCAGTCACGGCAACGCTCGCTCTCGTCGTTCGCTTTTTGTTGCAAAAAACCGTTTACGGTCGCTGGCTTTACGCTACCGGCCAAAACCCCGTCACCGCTCGCGTCTCCGGTGTTCCGGTCAGGTCCATGACCTTTGCCGCCTACGTTGCCTCTGGTTTTTGCGCCGCGCTGGCCTCCGTCATAATGACCGGCAGACTCGAAACCGCCTCCCCCGTTCTCGGACGTGAAATGCTCCTCGACGTCATCGGCGCTACCGTGATCGGCGGGATCAGCCTCTTCGGCGGTAAAGGGAAAATTGCCTGGACCTTCTTCGGCGTGCCTTTCCTCGTAGCCCTCGACAATGTGCTCAACCTTCTCAATCTCTCCCAATTCGCGATCACTATTACCAAGGGGTCTGGCATTCTTTTAGCCGCCACTCTCGACGCGCTGCGAACACGCTTCGGATTCCGCCAGTCATGAGCGCCCCTTTCGTCGAATTCGTCGGGATAGAAAAAGCCTTTTTTGGAGTCCCTATTTTGCGCGGCATTAGCTTTGACCTTCCCGCCGGCGGCGCGCTCGGCCTCGTCGGAGAAAATGGCGCTGGGAAGTCCACCCTTATGAACATCTTCGGCGGCAATCTTGCCCCCGATCGAGGCCATATGCGCCTCGCCGGCAGAGAATACACGCCAGCGACACCCAGGGATGCCGAGCGAAACGGGGTCGCATTCATCCACCAGGAACTTAACCTCTTTCCAAACCTCTCCATTGGCGAAAACTTGTTCCTCACGCGCTTCCCTTCCCAACGCGGAACCTCATTGATCGATTATTCGCGGTTGAACGAACTCACCGTCAAACTGCTCGAAGAAGTCGGCCTCGCAGCGCTCCCCGGCCAATCAGTTGAGACGCTTTCCACCGGAGAACGCCAACTCGTGGAAATCGCTAAGGCTCTCAGCACCGATGCCCGCGTCATAATTTTCGACGAGCCCACCACCTCCCTCTCTCGGAGCGAAACCGAACGTCTTTTCGCCCTCATCGCGCGTCTCCGCCCCCGCGGCATCGCCTTCATCTATATCTCGCATACGCTCGCCGACGTTTTTCAACTCTGCCAGCAGATCGTCGTCCTGCGCGATGGAGCGGTGGTCGGCGATGGTCCCGCCCATTCATTCACCGAGAGCAAACTCATTTCCCTCATGGTCGGCCGCGAAATCAACCGCCTTTTTCCCGAGCGAAATCCCACCAGCCGCCTCGCCGAACCACTCCTGCAGGTTCGCGGTCTCTCCTGTTGTGGGAAACTCCAGGACATTTCCCTCACCATCCACCGCGGCGAAATTGTCGGCCTGGCTGGTTTGATGGGTGCCGGCAGGTCGGAACTCGCGCGCTCCATCTTCGGGCTCGATCCCCGGACCTCGGGCGAAGTCATCCTTAACGACCGACGGCTAAAGCCGCTTAACCCCCGAGCCGCCATTCGGAACGGCGCGGCTTTCCTCACCGAAAATCGCGGCAGCGAAGGTCTTTGCCTCCAGTTATCCGTCGCCGACAACCTCTCCCTTGCCTGTCTGCCGCGCCACTCCAGACCCGTTCTCAAGCGCCTGAACTTCGAAACACTTCGCGCCGCCGTCGAACGCATCCGCGCCGTCGTCCGTGTCGATTCCAAAGCTTCCAATGAACAACCCGTGCGCACGCTCAGCGGCGGCAATCAGCAAAAAATCGTCCTCGGCAAATGGCTGTTGAACGAACCCCGCGTTCTCCTCTTGGACGAGCCCACCCGCGGGATTGATGTCGGAGCCAAGTCCGAGATTTACCGCCTTATCCTCGACCTCGCCGCGAAAGGCAATGGCATCCTCCTCATCTCCTCGGAGATCGAGGAACTCATCGGCCTTTGCGATCGTATCCTCGTGCTCAGCCGCGGTAGAATCGTCCGCGAGTTCGCGCGCGATCAGTTTCACCGCGAAGAAATTCTCCGGGCCGCTCTCGGTTCGGCAGCACCAGCATGACTCGTGTTGGCCCAAAAATTCTGAAAGGCGCGCCCTTGCTCATCCTGACCGCTCTGGTCCTGTTCTTTGGCGTGTGGAATACGAGGTTTCTGGAGCCGCGCAACCTTCTGAACATCATTGCTCAAGCCTCGTCGACCGGAATTCTGGCCATCGGCATGACTTTCGTCCTTCTCACCGCCGGAGTAGACCTGTCCGTGGGAGCGATGATGTTCGTTGCGGCCGCGGTCGCGGGCAAACTCGCACTCGCGGGAGTCAGCATGCCACTGGTACTTCTGGCCATGCTAGCCATCACCCTCCTCTTCGCGGCCTTCAACGCTCTTTTCATCGTTCACGTGCTCGTCGCCCCCTTCATCGTCACGCTCGCAACCTTGTTCATCGGAAGGGGCGTCGGTTTGTTTATCACTCAGACCCGCGCAATCAATCTCCCGGAAGTGTTTCTCACGTTTGGCTCCGCCCGAATGCTGGGAGTTCCCTTGCCCGCTTGCCTTTTCGCCGCTCTGCTGGTCCTTGCTCACGTTATCCTGACGCGCACTCCCTTCGGACGCGAATGCTTCGCCCTCGGGCACAGCCTCGAAGCCGCTCGCAAAGCGGGCATCTGCTGCGAAAAACGCCTCTTCCAGGTCTATCTGATAAGTGGCCTCTGCGCGGTCTTCGCCTCCGTTATCACCCTCGGCCAACTCGGCGCCGTCTCTCCCAAGTTCGGCGAACAAAAGGAATTCGCTGCCATCGCGGCAGCAGTCCTCGGCGGAGCCAGCCTCTTCGGAGGGCGTGGAAACATCCTGCCGGGCACACTCGTCGGATCGCTCCTGATTCAAACCATTGAGAACGGTCTTGTCGTCACAAACGCCGACCCCTACCTCTATCCCATGGTAATCAGCGGCGTCATTTTTCTCGCTGTTCTTCTCGAAACCGTTCGGAACCGATACATCCGGTCGAATGATCAACACCGTTTTTCATCTTCCCGGCGATGAAATTTGCGCTGACACCACTGATAGGCTGACACTCTCCGCGACCACCCGCCGTCACTAAAGGGCCGCGCGTTCAGACGGGCTTCAAAACGGCTGGAGGCCCCGCAGCTTAGCGCCCCACCGGAGAAGGCTGCGCTCCTTATTTCGAGGTCGGCCAAACCTAACAGTACGCCGCTTATCAACTCGCTACCTCCTCCCTGGACTCTGAAAAGTTTCGGCAGAATCGGTCGCTGGCTCCCTCGCACAAATAGGAGGCACTCAAACTCCAGACCCTCGAACTTGCGTGGAGCCAGGTTGCTCTCGGCGAAAAGGAGTTTCTCAGCGCTTCGTAAGATTCGGCGTCGAACGGTTGGGAGCAGCCAAGGATTTCGAAGGTGCACTTCCCTGCCCTGCCGATTAGGCTTCGGGGCTGTGTCGATCGAGTTGCGACATCTCCGCTATTTTCAGGCGGTCGCCGAAGAATTGAGCTATTCCAAGGCGGCCCGTCGCCTGAATATCGCACAACCGGCGCTGAGCCGCGCTGTCCAGCAATTGGAGGATGCGCTCGGGGCGGCGGTGCTGGAGAGGACTCGCCATCGCGTCTGGCTGACTCCGGCCGGGACCGTACTGCTTCGGGAAACAGCCTCTCTGCTGCAGCAGATGGAAGAGGTGAGCAGCCGGGTGCGCCGAACCGCCGCCGGGGAGGAGGGTGAGCTACGGCTTGGCTATATCGGTCCCCCCACCCAGCCTTTTCTCGGCGGACTCCTGCGCGAGTATCGCCAGCGTTTCCCCCGCGTCTCGATCCACCTCGAGGAACGAACTCCGGAACGAGTTTGGGAAATGGTCGCAAAGGGGCGTCTCTCCGCGGCCCTGACCCGTCCGGTGCTCGTGAGCGAAGCGATTGGGCTGCGGACGATCGTCCTGCACGAAGAGCGGCTCGGGGTGGTGGTTCCCCGCGAGCATCCGTTTTCCCGATCACAAGGGGTTCCCTGGAGCGATCTGGCAACCGAACCGTTAATCGTGCTCGCCCGGCGCGAAGGGATGAGTCTGCACGATGCCGTGATCGCTGGCTGCCGCCATGCGGGGGTAACACCCCGGTTTGCTCACACCCCAAGTCTTATTGGCACAGTCATGACCTACGTCGAGGCCGGCGCTGGAATCGGCGTAGTTACGGAATCAGTCGTCACCCCTGGTCCCGCGCTCGCTTTCGTCCTCCTGAAACCAATCCAACGGGTCCCGCTCGTTTTCGTTTGGCGCGAGGACGAAGACCCTCCCCCGGTGCAAAGATTCCGCGAACTTCTGCTCGAGTGGAAAAACTCGCGTAAATTATGGCGCGCTTGATCCTCCACGCCGAGTTCCTTGCGACCGCCCGGAAATCAACCCTTCATTTGAATTTGGTTTAGGCACAGCTTCGGCTATTCTCCCGGTGAAACCAATTAGTTCATGAGTCGCTCATTCAAAAGCCTGAATCGGACCTCGAAACTTCGGCAGGCGCGACGAACCGCGCTGGCACAAAGTTCCACGCTCCTCGTCTATCTGCTGTTCGCGGCCTTCGTGCCGGTTGGTCCATCGCACGCGGTTGATTCAATTCCACTGATCAAACCGGCCCTTCCTACCGGAACGGGTTTACTCTTGCAGGAACCGCTCGATCTTTCGAAATTCACCACCGAGCAATTCAACGAACTCAGTTCCAGCGTGGGAACGAATCGCATTCATAAAAAATGGAGTTCGCCGGTCGTTACCTTGGCGTCTCACCCACGAGCTGACGTCCATGGACTCACCGAAAAAGAAATCAAGGATTACATGCGGCAGGCGCG
>JBBRMO010000081.1:0-7979 GCA_038230815.1 Chthoniobacterales bacterium | reverse complement strand
GTGCGGGAGGGGGCGACCCTCCAGGGAATGACGCGGGTGGACGCATACGATGGAACGCAAGGCTGGAAGATCACCCCTTTCGGCGGCCGGAAGGATCCTGAGAAAGACTCCGTGGACGAAGCGAAGGCGCTCGTGGAAGACGCGGAGATCGACGGGCCGCTGATCGATTGGAAAGCGAAAGGGAGCACGGTGGAATATCTCGGCACGGAGGACGTGGATGGAACCCTCGCGCACAAGCTCCGGGTGGTCCGAAAGAATGGGGATGTGAATTACGTTTATCTCGATCCCGACCATTTCCTCGAGATCCGGATCATCACCCAGCGAATGGAAAACGGGGCGCAGGTCGAGAGCGAAACCGACCTCGGTGACTACGAAAAAATTAACGGCGTCTTCTTCCCCTTCTCGCTCGAGGGTGGACCGAAGGGCTCGACTGACAAACAGAAGATCATCTTCGAAAAGGCCGAGGCGAATACGCCGGTGGACGACACGATCTTCAAATTCCCAACGACCGCTTCCAAATAATTCCCATGCGTTTCCTGAATTACTCTCTCTTCATCGCCACCTGTTTCGCCGGCGCGGCTTTCGCGGCGGACCAGGCCCCGTTCAATTCCTCGACCATCTCCGGCCTCGGCGCGCGCAACATCGGTTCCGCGACGATGAGCGGCCGCGTCTCCGCGATCGACGCGATCCGCGAACCAAACGGCAAGCTCACCATCTTCATCGGCGCCGCCAGCGGCGGGGTTTGGAAATCGGAGGACAGCGGCACGCGGTACAAGCCGATTTTCGATGAGCAACCGGTGCAATCGATCGGCGCCCTCACGCTCGATCCGAAGAATTCGAAGAACGTCTGGGTGGGCACGGGCGAAAGCTGGACGCGCAACAGCGTTTCGATCGGGAACGGGATTTACAAATCCACCGATGGTGGCGAGACCTGGAATTACGCCGGCCTGCCGAACTCCGAGCGGGTCGCGAAAATCGTGGTCAGCCCGGCGAATAGCGACACGGTTTATGTGGCGGTGCCGGGCGCGCTTTGGAGCGATTCGACCGATCGCGGCCTCTATAAAACGACGGATGGCGGGAAGAATTGGAGCCTCATCTTAAAAGGCGCGAATCCTTCCACCGGCGCGTCTGCGATCACGATGGATCCAAACGATCCGAACGTGCTCTACGCCTGCATGTGGGATTTCCGGCGCAAAGGCTGGACGTTCCGCTCCGGCGGCGACGGGCCGGAGCAACCTTCGGGGAGCGGGCTTTTCCGGTCGGCCGACGGGGGCGCCACCTGGACTGAAATCACTCCGGAAGCCAGCAAAGGGTTTCCGAAAAAACCCTACGGCCGGCTGGCGGTCGCGATCGCACCGTCGAACTCGAAGCGGGTTTATTGCTTCGTCGAATCGACCGATAGCGCGCTCTTCGTCTCCGATGATGGGGGCGCGACCTGGGACAAGCGGGACAAGAGCAACTGGATGGTGTGGCGTCCGTTTTATTTTGCGAACCTGATCGTGGACCAGAAAAATCCGGACCGCGTTTTCAAGACGGATGGTCCGTTGATCCTGAGCGAGGACGCCGGGAAAAGTTTTGCAGTGGTGGGCGGGTTCCAGGGCGCGCACGGGGATGTGCACGCGGTCTGGATCGATCCGACTAATCCGCAGACGGTGATCTCGGGTGATGACGGCGGCGTTTATTATTCCTACAACAGCGGAAGCAAATGGTGGAAGGCGGAGAACCTGCCCATCTCACAGTTCTATCATGTGAGCCTGGATGATGCGGATCCGTTCCGGGTTTACGGCGGATTGCAGGACAACAGCTCGTGGGTGGGCCAATCGCAATATCCCGGAGGCATCGCGAACGCGCAGTGGGAAAACATGTACGGCGGCGACGGCTTCTGGATGTTCTCGGATCCGGCGGATCCGGATTATCTTTACGCGGAAGCGCAGGGCGGCTTCGTGGGCCGGGTAAACCGTTATACGCACGAGCGGCGCGACATTCAGCCGCAGGCGAACTACAAGGAAAAGCTGCGCTGGAATTGGAACACGCCGATCGCGCTTTCGCCTAACGAGAAGGGGACAATCTACATCGGCGCGCAATTTCTTTTTCGGACGCGCGATCACGGCCAGACCTGGGACCGGATCTCACCGGACCTGACCACAAACGATCCCGAGAAACAAAAACAGGAGCAATCGGGCGGCGTGACCGTGGACAATTCCGCGGCCGAAATGCATACGACGATTTATTCCATCAGCGAGTCGCCAAAGGACAAAAACGTGATCTGGGTGGGAACGGATGACGGCAACGTGCAGGTCACGAAGGACGGCGCGAAAAACTGGACCAACGTGGTGGCTAATGTGCCGAACCTGCCGAAGAACTCATGGGTCAGCTGGGTGCAGGCGAGTAATTTCGATGCGGGTACGGCGTTTGCCGCGTTCGATCGCCACACGTTTGGCGATTTCGCGCCTTATGTCTATCGCACGACCGATTTCGGCAAGACCTGGACGCCGTTGATCACGGCGCAGGATTCGAAGGGCGTTCGCGGCTATGCGCACGTGGTGAAGGACGATCTCGTGCAGAAGAACCTGCTTTTCGTGGGGACGGAGTTTGGACTTTTCGTCTCGATCGACGGAGGAAACGCCTGGGCGCAGTTTAAAGGCAGCCGGTTTCCGGCGGTAGCGGTGCGCGATCTCGCGGTGCATCCGCGCGAACACGATTTGGTGCTCGCGACGCATGGGCGCGGGATCTGGGTCATCGACGACATTTCCTCCTGGCGCGCGCTGACGCCGGAACTGTTGAACCAGGAAGCGGCGTTTGTTTCCGAGCGCCCGGTGCAACAGCGGATCGAAGCAAATGGGGGCTGGGCGAGCGGCGCGGCAACGTTCATCGGCGATAATCCGCCGGATGCCGCGGTCATTACCTATTACCAGAAGACGCGACATCTCTTCGGCAAATTGAAATTGGAAGTGCTCGATGCAGCCGGGCACGTGATCGACACTCTGCCGGCGAGCAAGCGGCCGGGATTGAATCGAGTCGTCTGGAGCATGCGCGAGAAACCGCCGCGGGTTCCGCCGGCCGTGCAGTTGGCCGGGGCGGGTCTCCAGGGTCCGCGTTTTGTGCCGGGGACTTACACGGTGCGGATGACGAAAGCCGGAAAAGTTTCCGAGACAAAACTGACGATAGGCCTGGATCGCCGGTTAAAACTCACCGACGCGGACCGCAAGGCGCAGTTCGACGCCGCGATGAAAGTGCATGCGCTTTTCGGAGACGAGAGCGCGCTCATGGATCGGATCCTGTTTTTGCGTGGAGCGCTGGCGAAGAGCAAGAGTGCGATGCCGGAAGGCGACGAGACGCGGAAGGCTCTGGGAGATTTCGACGGGAAAGTGGATGCGGTTCGGAAACAGATTGTGGCCACGACCGAAGGCGGAGCGATCACAGGCGAGGAACGGCTGCGCGAGCATACCGATCAATTGTATGGCGCGATCCTGTCCTACGAAGGGAAGCCGGGTGATTACCAGATCGCGCGGATCGAGGCGTTGCGGAAAGAGTTGGACGATGTCGTTAAAGATTTCGAGCAGCTCGTCGCGAAGGATTTGCCGACCCTGAATGAGGCGCTGAAAGCAAAAGGGAAGGAAGCGATTCCAGCGCCGCCGGCGAAAGTGGCCGTGAACGAGCAGTCGTTCGGCGGCGGGAACGCTGAGCCGGCGGTTTACGAGCGCGATTAGGGGGTTCGGGCGCGGAAAAAAGTATTCCGGCTATAAAAGCCTGGAGGTAGCGCCACGGGATCCCTCGATCCGCCAGTTGGCGGACTCGGGATGACAGCGTGATTACGCGACTAGCCGCCAGGGGGCGGCCGGACGATTACGATCTTTTTCGACGGGAGCGAAAACATCCAATTACCGTCCGCGGTCACACCGATGAAGTGGGCCCGGGTTCGCCCTCGCGGTAGCGGGCGGAGCGCCGGATTTGTTCCTTCCGTGTCGTCGGCGCCGCGCGTCCGAGACATTTCCTCATCGTCCGACTGGCGCTTTGGCTTCGTGGTCCGTTCTTTCTTCGCTTTTGTGGTGGACGCGACCTTCTTCTCGGTGGTCGGGGAGACTTCTTCGGGTCCCTCCGCGGGCGGGGCGGGCTCTGCGCGTCTTACCTCAGGCGAAACCGGCCGGGCCGTCGGAATGGCGGCGACCTCGGGTTCGCGATTGGATTTCGGTTCGCTGGCTTCCGCGTGGACAGTCTCAGTCGGCTGCGGCGCCTCCATTGCGGGTCGCTGATTATTAGGCTCGTTTGAAGCAACGACCGTCTGCTGCTCCTCAATTTTGGCGTTCGCCGGTGGTGGTTGTGGTGGGGTTTCGGATCGGATCGGAGCCGATGCTACGACGGGGGTCGATTCCGACGCGACGGCGGGCGCGGGACTTTCCTGAACAACCGTTGTTGGCGCGATGGTTTCGGATTGGACAGGAAGCGGCTTGATGGTGGGAGCCTGAACCGTTACGGGTGGCGCAGGGGCGGTCGTCTCCGGTACGCCGATCGGTACCCCGATCGGTTCTTCAGCCTGGCGAATGCGTTGATGACGCAAATAGGGCGGCAGCATGACCGCGATCACGGCCGCGACCGCGAGGAAGGCCGCCGCGAGCGCGATCGTTTTCGTGGGAAACCGTCGCCGGCTCGGGAGAGCGACAACATTAGCTGGCGAGGCTAGGGGAACACCGAACCGGCGCGCCATCGATTCCCGCCGGTCCACCTGGGTGACGCAATCCTGGACCTGCCGATAAAAGGCCAGCGGATCCTGGGGCCGCGCCGCCGGATCGACCGAGAGCATGTGTGCCAATAACCGCCGCACCTTCTTCGGCATTCCGCTTAGCTTATCGACGGCGAGTCCGATTGTCGTCGGCTGCATGGCGAGCGGCCCGCTCGGCGCGATTAAGGGGGGCGCACCCGTAAGGAGGAACCACATGGTAGCGCCGAGCGAGTAAACTTCCGACCGAAAATCGACCTTGCCGTGCTGCAATTGTTCCGGGCTCGCGTAGTGCGAGGTTTTGTCGAAGGACGCGACCGCCGTGTCTGAGCTCGCGAAGGTTGGCGCGACGCCCACGAAATGGAGCACTTTTATCAGCGGCCATTCGCCCTCCGGCGTTTGGCCCGGCACGAGCAGCACATTGCCCGGATTGATGGCGTGGTGGGAAATCTTGTGGAAGGAGGCAGCGCCCATCGCGCCGATGACCTGCAGCGCGATCCGCAGAACAGCACCGGTCGGCATCGGCCCATGTGCGTTCACCCATTCTTCTGCGCTCGTGCCGTCAAAATATTCGGTGACGTAAATGAGCTGGTCGTCCTGGATCCCGAAATCGTAGAGCGCGGGGATATTGGTGTGATTAATCTTCTGGGCAGCAACGGCTTCGGCCTCGAGTTCCTCTCGCACCGCATTCTTGAGGGCTACCGCCGGGGTCACTTCCAAGGTCACGTCCCGGCCGGATTCGATGTCTTCGCCACGATAAAGGCGAGTCGTTAAAGGTCCCGTAGCAGGTCCCGCCGCGAGAGGGGCGCTGGCCGGATCGGCTGCGGCCAAGGCCACTTCGGCCTCGGCCACGCGATATTTCCCGAGAAAGGTTTTGTGTTCCATATGAAGCCGGCTGCTTGAAATCCCTGTAATAGATTCGAAACGCGCGGCCGTGGCGAGTGTCGCTGGCCTGCCGATTTTGACGTTCGAGGAGGGAAATTTAGTCAGCATTTTGTTTCTTTTCCGCGGCGAAATCCCGAAACTCACAGACGCAGACAGGGTTAGAGAACCGATGCGTCGCCGATGCCCCAGGAAGGTTAACGCAGCGTTGCTATTGGGAATGGCCGCGCTGTTTTTGGCATTGAACCCGGCCAGCGCGACCGATTACTTCGTCGATCCGAGTGGCGGAAATGCCTACGCCACTGTGCAGGAGGCGGTCGATGCGGTGGCTGGGCAGACCGAATCCAGACGCGCCAATATTTTCATCGCGCCGGGCACGTATCACGAAGTCGTCACGGTTAACAAGCCCTACATCAGCTTCATCGGCATGGGAGTGACGCCGGACGCGACGACGATTGCCTTCGCGAGCGCCGTTGAGTTTGGCGATCCGTTTTCGTGGGGATCGGTCATCGAAATTCAAAGCGGCGCAACCGGCAGCACCGGGATCGGCGTCCTCGAGATCTATAACCTGGGGCTCTGAACCCGTTTTCCCGGGGCGGCGGGGCGGCGGGGCGAAGCCGCAAATCAAAACATCGCGCGACGGAGCGCGCGATCCACCTTCGTTTCAGTCGTCGCTTGTCAGCCGGTTCGATTCCTCGCAGAATTATTGGACATGGTCGCCGACATCACCCTCACCTCGGTTGTTATCTGGGCGATCTGTCTGCTCCTCGCGGCCGGCGTGGCCTGGACGCGTTACGAAAAGAAAAAAACGCGCGATAAATTTTTGCGCGAGCTGATTGCGATGGACCCGGTCCGGCGAGAAAAAGTGCTGGGCCGTCTGCGGCCGGACATGCAAACCGATCTGCGCCAGCAATTGATGGAACGCTTTCGGATCAGCTCTAACCAAAGCCGTTGATTTGAGAAGGACCGCTGTGTCGTTTCCAAGAGAAAGCGGGGCGGGACAGAGCCCTTCCTGCCGGTAAGCTTGCATCTCCTTGCGCTTCCCGCTCATAATGGCCGCCTTTAGGGGGACTTATGACTACTACCAAAATTTTTCTCACCGGCGTCGTGGGCGCCATTGCCATGTTCGTCTGGGTTTCGATCGCCCACATGGCGCTGCCCTTGGGCGAGGCCGGCGTGCAAAACACGATGAATGACGACACGCTCCTGAGCGCGCTGAAAAGCACGGTGAAAGACGAGCCCGGGCTCTACATTTATCCGTCGATGGGGCTGGGGCCGGACGCCACCCACGCCCAACGAAACGAAGCCATGAAATCGTACGAAGCGACGCTGGAAAAGAATCCCTCAGGATTTTTCATCTACCACCCCGCCGGGACGCGTCCGATGAAAATGGGAAAATACCTGACAATCGAATTCGTGACCGAACTCTGTGAAGCGCTCCTGGCGGTCTGGCTGCTCGCGCAGACTCGCCTCGTCACTTTCGGCGGCCGGGTGGGATTCGTGACGGCAGCCGGGATCCTGGCCGCGATCGCGACGAATGTTTCCTATTGGAACTGGTGGGGCTTCCCGGGGAATTACACCGGGGCCTACATTTTTATCCAGGTCGTTGGTTTTTTCTTGGTTGGCGTCGTGGCTGCGATTATGTTCCGCAAGGTAACGGCGTAGCGCTGCCCCGCGACTTCGCATCAACTAAACTAACACAGTTGTCAGAACGACGGCCTCACGTCGGCTCTGATCGCCACTTCCATATTCTGTCTATGCGTCTCACATCGCTTCCTCGTTTTGCCGGCCAAACCCTAGCCCTGCGGCGGCTGGTAATCGCGCTCCTGCTCGTGATCGTGCTCGACCGCCAGGCTTCCGCCCAGACGCTGCCGAACACCACCCGGCTCCTGCGTTTCCCAACCACCAACGGCCAGCAAATCGTCTTTTGCTACGCCGGCGAGCTCTACACCGTCGGGAAGGAAGGCGGGATCGCACGCCGCCTGACCAGCGGGCCGGGTTACACGTCGTTCCCGCGTTTCTCGGCAGACGGAAAACAACTCGCGTTCACCTCGCAGTATGACGGCAACACGGAAGTTTATGTGATGCCGGGTGAAGGCGGCGTTCCCAAGCGCATCACCACCACCGCAACCGTGGGGCGGGACGATGTCTCGGACCGGATGGGCCCAAACAACATCGTCCTGACCTGGGAAAATACGAAGCCGGTGGTCGTGTTCCGGTCGCGCATGCGCAGCTTTAATTCCTTCACCGGCGAGCTTTACACCGCCAGTCTGGATGGCGATCTGCCCCAGCAACTGCCGGTGCCGCGAGGCGGGTTTGCTTCTTTTTCACCCGACGATTCCAAGATGGTTTACAACCGCGTCTTCCGTGAGTTTCGCAC
>JBBRMO010000080.1:0-7981 GCA_038230815.1 Chthoniobacterales bacterium | reverse complement strand
GTGGAAGAATTGGCCGGCTAACGGGCATCATGCTCGACCAACTGTTCGTCTACGACGACTGCCAACCGAAGGCGGCCGTGCTCAACATGGCAGTGGACGAAGCGCTTCTCGCCGGCGCCGCTACGCCGCTCCTTCGCTTTTATCGATGGCAACAGCCTTCGCTTTCCTTCGGCTATTTTGGACACTATGCAGAAGCAGCGGACCAATCGAATGGCCGGGAAATTGTTCGCCGCTGGACCGGCGGCGGAATTGTCCCGCACGGCGATGACCTGACTTATTCGGTGATCATTCCGGCATCTCATCCCTTCTTCGCGCGATCCTCTCTTGAGATCTACGCCTTCCTCCATGATACGATTCGTGGCGCGCTGGCGGCCAACGGTGTGTCAGCCATCCTGACAACCAGCGCCGCGCCCAGGGTATCGGAGAACTGCTTCGCCAACGCCGTGGCCGCTGATGTGATGAGCGGCGGACGCAAAATCGCAGGCGCGGCCCATCGCCGATCGCGCGCCGGCTTGCTCCACCAGGGAAGCATTCAACGCCACGATCTGCCGGATCAATTTCGGACCGATTTTGCGCAGGCCCTCTGTGATCGGTTCACCAGAAAAACAACCACCCCGGAATTGATGGACCGGGCCCTGACGATCGCGGCCACGAAATATGGAACAGCGGAATGGTTGAAGCGACGATGACCGTCTCTCGGCGCCGTAACCCCGGTCCCGCGTCCCCAAAATCGCCCTGACAGAGCCGGGGGCAGGCTACGGCGTTTTGAAAAGATTGTAGGGGCGCCAGGGTTCATGTATTTCCGGGGCAACATTCCGTGAATATTCTTACCGAACCACAGGTGCGAGCGCGGCAACTGAGTCTGCCGCGCGACGGGCTTCTTACCGATGTCAGCGATGAGTTCATCGCCGAGCTCCAGCTCCACGGTACTTTCGTCGAATACAATCAGCAGACAATCGCGACCGGGGGACTCCCGGCCGATTCCATTTTTTGCGTTATCTCCGGGCACGTCGAGCTATCCCGACGGAACAACGATTTCGGCAAGGCCAATGTCGCGACGCTCGGACCAGGCCAGTGGTACGGTGAGCGGGACATATTTCTCCGGGTTCCAGCGGACGAGGAAGCGTTTGCCGAAGGCGAAGTGATTCTTTGGATGGTTCCGCCTGATACGCTTCGCGACCTTTTCTTCTCCTCTCCGGCCGCGGTGCAATTGCTCTTCAATTTTGGCATCCTGCTCGCGCAAAAACTGGCCATGAAACGTCCGGCGCCGGCCGCGACCTGAGAGAAGTTCTACCGATTCACGCGAGAGGCTTGCGCTACATTGGCGCTCCTTCTATCGTGGGTTTGTGGAAGTTTTTGCCGATTCTCGTGCTCCTTCAATTTCGCGTGATAGCGCTTTGGCCCGGGTAACCCTGGCGGTCCAGCCGCAACTCGAAGAAGTGGAAGCGCGGATCTCGCGCCAGGCCGCTGCCTTCGACCCAGCGATCGAGGGTTACGTAACCTACGCCATCGGAAGCCGGGGCAAACGCCTTCGGCCCCTGATGGCGCTGCTCAGCGGGGGGGCGAGCGGCGGCATCACTTCCGGTCATATCGATTTGGCCGTCATTGTCGAGCTGATCCATATCGCCACGCTCGTCCATGACGACATCATGGACGAAGCCGAACGGCGCCGGGCTCAACCAACGGTCAACGCCCGCTGGGGAAATTCTCTGAGCGTTTTGCTGGGCGATTGTCTTTTCGCTCAGGCCCTGAATCTTTCGACGAATTTCGACAATGCCGAGATCAGCCGCGTGATTGCGCGGGCGGCGCGTGAGGTTTGTTCCGGCGAAATTATCCAGACCCAGCGGCGGTTCGATCTTCATCTCGCGATTAGCGAATATCTGCGCATCGTCGAAATGAAGACAGGGTCGCTTTTCGCGGCCGCCGCCGAACTCGGCGCGGTCCTCAATCAGGCCGACGTCGAAACAACCCGCGCCCTGAAGAATTTCGGCAGTAAGATCGGAGCCGCCTATCAGATTTACGACGATTGTCTGGATATTGCCGGGAATGAAAACGAAATCGGCAAGACGCTCGGAACCGACCTGCGCAAAGGCAAGATGACGCTGCCGATCCTGATGCTGCTCCGCTCGGCCCCGGCCGAGGAGCGCGAGCGTTATTGCGAATTGATTCTTTCCGATGAGGCGAGCACCATCGCGACGCTGCTCCAGAGCGAAGCACCAAATGGCGCGCTGCGATCCTCTCTGGATGCGGCTGATGAATCCGTGCGCGACGCGCAAACGGAACTTCACGCCCTCCCCCCTAACCTATTCACGGATTCGCTCTTCCAGCTGGGCGATGCACTCCGTGAAATGCTCGATCAAGTCCGTGTCTGATCCCAAACGTGGGAGGGGCCTTTGCGCCCCGACTAGTCGGATGAAAGTGACAGATCGCGGAACGAAGAACGCAGTCGGCGAGGCCAGTCTTTCAGAGACCGCTTCCACTCTAAAAATTAGCGAAATGCCGGAAGCGGAACGGCCGCGCGAGAAGTTGCTCGCGCGGGGAGCGACGGCGCTAACGGATCCGGAACTCATCGCGATTCTCCTTCGAACGGGTCTGCCTGGTGCCAATGCCGTCGACGTCGCCCGCCAGCTTCTAAAACGATATGATTCTCTCTCTGGGTTAAGCCGCTGCGCCGTTCCGGAAATTGAAAAAATTCCCGGCATCGGGAAAGCAAAAGCCATTCAACTCGTCGCCGCGTTTCAACTCGGCCAGCGCCTCGCGAACGAACGGCTGACACGACAAAAGCTCGACTCCCCTGAGCTGGTGTATGAGCTCATGGCCGCGGAAATGCGCGCGCTGCATAAGGAATCGTTACGCGTCATCCTGCTGGATACGCGTTACCATCACCTCGGCACGGAACAAGTTTCGTTAGGCAGCGTGAATGAAAGCATCGCTCATCCGCGCGACATCTTCCGGCCGGCCCTGGTCGCATCGGCTTACGCGGTCATCGTCGTGCACAACCATCCCTCCGGCGATCCGTCACCCAGCCAGTCCGACCACAGCCTGACGAGACGTTTGGTCGAGGCCGCAGAGCTCCTTCAAATTAAATTGCTCGATCACGTCATCATCGGCGCGCCAGCGGACGGGCGATCCCCCTATTTCAGTTTCAAGGAGGCTGGAGTCCTATGAAAATTCATCCGACCGCGCTTGTCGACCACGGCGCGCAAATCAGCGACGAGGTCGAGATTGGCCCGTACTCAGTGATCGGCTCCGGCGCTGTCATCGGGGAAAGGTGCAAGCTCCAGTCCCACATCGTGATTGAAGGGTCGGTAAAAATGGGCGCGGGAAACTTTATCGGACACGGTGCGATCATCGGAGCCGCGCCCCAGGATTTAAGTTTTGATCCAAGAATCAGAAGTTCGGTCGAAATCGGCGAGGGAAACGTGATTCGCGAGTATTGCACGATCCATCGCGGCAGCACCGAGGAAAGCACCACCACCCTGGGTAACGGGAATTTCCTCATGGTCGGCACCCATCTCGGCCACAATTGCACGCTCGGAAACGGCGTCGTGATCGCGAACGATTGCCTGCTCGCAGGGTATGTTCGGATCGACGACCGCGCTTTTATCGGAGGCGGATCGCGCTTTCACCAGGGAATTCGAATGGGCCGCCTCGTCATGGCGGAGGGACGGTTTACTCAGAATCTTCCGCCGTTCTTGAGCGCGGCAAAGAATCAGGTTTACGGCATCAACACAATCGGTTTGCGCCGGGCAGATCTCAGCCCGGCGGACCGGGAGGAAATCAAGCGCGCCTTCAAACTCCTCTACCGAAGCGGGCTGAACACGAAACAGGCGCTGGAGAAAGCGGCCCAAACGGAATTCGGCCCGATCGGGCGCGAGTTTTTCGACTTCGTCGCGAACGCGGGAAAGCGCGGGATCGTTTCCGCCGGGAGCGACGCCAGCGAGGATTGAACTCGAGCCGCTTCGCTGGGCGAAAAATTTGAGACGATCTGCCCTTACCATCGTCTTTGAGAGCGAATTTATTCCCACCGGCCAGAGGGCGTGCCGGCGCGCCTCGGGGCTGGCGGCTAGCGAAGAGCCAGAAACGCCAGCATCCGACCGGTGCGTCCCTTTTCGGCGCGATAGGAATAATACCGCGTCAGATCGCAGGCGGTGCAGACCCCGCAATCCTCCACCGATGCGACCCCCAGATCACGGCACTGTCGAATGATCTCCGACGCGAAATCGACCTCGTAATGAGGCGGCCGGATACAGGGACCGAGTTGAACAATCAGATCGGAAGCCACCGAACCGAACTGGGCGACCATCGTTTGGATCGCGTGCGGCACAACGGCGAGCTCGGTCCCCTTCTTCCCGGAATGAACGAGGCCCATCGCGCGGCGAACGGGATCGACCAAATAGACCGCACCGCAGTCAGCCACATAGATTCCGAGGCAGACACCCGGTCGATTGGTGACGAGGCCGTCGCAGGCTGCAAAACATTTGTCATCGGCGATCGTCGAATCGACTACGCCAATCTCTTTCCCGTGCACCTGCTGCGCGGTGACGAACGGCATCCGGGCCAGACCACGCTCACTCCGAATCTTCCGATGAAGATGGTCCAACCGCGAGAGCGCTTCCGCTTTGTCATGCGACATTTCGAGGCCGGGAACGCGCCGCGTGAAACCATGGCCTAACTGAGGCAAGGCGCTCAGCGCCGAAAATTGTTCAGCCGGGGGCTCAGCTTCGTTCACTTACTGCCGGTAGTGGTCCGGGTCGTGCGCGTCGTCGTCCTGACCTGAGCGGGCTGGCGATCGCCGGCGTGGTTCAATTCCAGCGGGCTGGGCTTCGGTGCAGGAGTGGGACGCGCGTCCGTCTTCAACTTTCGGCGCGTAACCGGCTCGTCGAGTTCGTTCGAATAAACGACCTCCGTGGCGGTGACCCGATCGAATTCCGCGAGCGCCGTGTTGTAATTGTAGAGCGCCTGCAACCGGTTCGACTGTGCCTGGGTGACCTGCACGCGGGAATCGAGCACTTCCAATTGCGTGCCCGCGCCGGCACTTAACCGCGCGCTTGCAAGCCGCAAGGCCTCCTCAGCCTGGCCGACGCTTTGTTCCGTGGCCTTCACCAGCTCGGCGCTTTGCTTCAAGTTCGAATCTTGTTGTTGCACCTCCAACTCGACCTGACGATTTGCGTCGTCGTATGTTATTTTCGCTTCTTCGAGCACGGCCCTCGCCTGCTTTACCGCCCCGTAAGTAGCGCCCCAATCCCAGATGGCCCAAGTGCCTGTTGCGCCAAAAATGTAGCCACTGCTAACATCGCGCGGATTGTCCGTGAAGGACGAACTCCGGACTTCCGTTCCGCCCGACGCGCTAATTTGCGGGAAATATCCGGCGCGCGCTACCCGCACCTGCTGGGCATCGGTGAGCAAATTCGCTTTCTGTTGCTTGAGGAAAGGCCGGCGCGCCTTGGCCAGTTCGATCGCGGCCGTTAGCGGAATGTGCCGGGGGTGATATTCCAAATTGCCGATCGCCTCCAAAGGCGGCCCGTCGCCGCGCCCCGGATCGAAATCGAGCCCAAGCGTTTTCCCGAGCTGAAGTTGCGAAATCCGATAGTTATTCTGTGCTCCAATCAAGATCGGATATTGGTTGGAAAGAGCGACCTGGGCCTGGAGAACGTTGAAACGCGGAACGGTCCCGGCGTCGAACCGATTCTGCTGATCCTGAAGCTGACTCTGAAGGAGTTTGATTGATTCTTCCTGCACGTGGATCAGCTCGCGATTCAATAAGACCTGATAAAACTGCTGCCGCACCGTGGCGACGACCTGGTCAACCGTGTTCCGGAACCCGTAGTAACTGCTGTCACGAGTGAAATCGGCCGCGCGAATCTGCGAGATAATTCGGCCACCAGCAAAAATCACCTGGGTCGCCTGGAGCCGCACGTTGTAGGAACGTTCGACCCCGTTGAAATTGTTAAAGCTTGAGGTGGTTCCCCCTACTGGCGTCGCGGTTGGAGTCGCCGTCGGCGTGGCGCCCGCACCGAGCAGCTCATCGATTCCATGATTCACCTGCAAGTGTGGATCGGTGTCTGAAAACTGCCCGGTCATGCCAATCTGTGGCAGAATTTCCGCCCGCACCGCGATGTAGAGCCCCTTCGTCCGCTCAATTTCCTGGCGGGTCTTCTGGATGTCTGCGTTGCGCTGAAGGGCGGTCAGGACCGCCTGCTCGAGCGTGAAGCGGGGCACTGCCGACCTTCGCAAACGAAGCTCCGTCAGCGTTTCAGTTCCCGCAAAAAGGAAAGGCGCGATGGGAATCGCCGCGAGGATCGCGGCACAAAGGTAAAGGTAACTGGATACTTTTCGCATGGATAGAAAACGCAGAATGGGCAAGTTCAAGTCGGCGAGGGAGCGGGCAGATCGGGAGCTTCGGCGCTGGGTGTTATGCAAGGCGCGTGCCGAATCCGTCGACTGTGGCTTAAACTGCTCTCGAATAGCTGTTTAAAAATATGAGGTTGATTCGCGGCTCCGCTAATCCTTCCCGGGTTCGGGATCAGCGGGTTCCATTTTCGAAACGCCGCGACACGAGCAAGACCTTCCTCGATTTCGGTCGCGGCGGCGCGGGCTCGGGCTCTTCCTTCGCCTGGCAGTAATTGTAAATCTTGGTGTAAATCTGGAGCCAGGCTTTCTGTTCCACCGGCGTGAGGTGGGTCATCACCTTCATGAGGTTGCCGACCATTTCTTCCCGGATCCGCCGAACGAGCGTCGATCCTTTTTCGGTAATACAAACCATCACCTTGCGGCGATCTTCCCGCGCGCTCGAGCGCACAACGTAACCCAGATTCTCCAGTCGATCGACCAGCCCGCTCGCCGCCGCGGTCGTGTGTCCCATTTTCTGCGCGATCGCCGACATCGTCAGCACTTCCTTTTGGTCGAGCGCCGCGAGAAGAAAAAATTGAGGGAAGGAGACATTCCCCGGCGCGAGCTCCTTGCACAGACGGAGGACAAAACAGCGCTGCATTTCGAGAATGATGTGGGAGAGGCGTTCGGCGTCGGCGCGGAATTGATCAATTCCGTTCAGGCTCAGTTGGTTCGGGGTCTTCAAACCGCATAAGCTAAAATGCTCGCGCGGAGTGTCAAACGTCCCGCGCAATCAAATTCCTGCTCCTGATCTTGATCCTGCTCCTAATCTTTTTGATCACCCCAGGGTAATCGTGAGCAGGAGAAAGAAAGTGGGTCAATCGATCGGAATGACGGGGACCATCTCTCCGGCGCGAAACGATCGACCCGGCGGAACCCGGAGCAACGCGTTTGCGCGGCTTAAACCATAAAGCGCGTGGGATTCCTGTCGGCCGACGACGCTGAACTTCCCCTCGGCTAATTGTCCCCGAAGATAATGCGGCCGGTCGCCATCGTTGTTCGCCTCTCCAGCCAGAATGGCATTCGTGCGCGGCAGCGAAAGCTCGTCGGGACGCGCCCCCATCAGGCGAAGCAGTGCCGGCCGAACAAAAAGGAAGAAGGTTATGAATGCGGAAACCGGATTGCCGGGCAGTCCAAAAATCGAGCACGATCCGCCGCGTCCGAAAAGGAATGGCTTGCCCGGTTTAACCAGAACCCGCCAGAGATCGGTCTGCGCGCCCACGGCGTTCAAAGCTGGCTTCACCAAATCTCGCGCCCCGACCGACACGCCGCCGAGAATAAGGAGAACGTCGCAATCGAGTCCGTTTCGAAATGCGCTTTCGATGGAGGGCAGATCATCGGGACAATGCCGGACATTCCTCACCGAGGCGCCGCATTTTTCCGTCAGCGCGCGCAACAAAATCGAATTGCTATCGAAAATTTGTCCGGGGTCCAAGGTTCCGCCCGGCGCGATCAGTTCATCGCCGGTGGAAACGATCGCCACGCGCACTTCGCCGCCGGTTTCCACTTCGGCAAATCCCTGAGAGGCCAGCAGCGCCAGCATTTGCGGTCCAAGGCGCGTTCCGGCCTCAACAATTTTTTGTCCTTC